>JBGOXC010000158.1:0-3813 GCA_041478935.1 Dehalococcoidia bacterium | reverse complement strand
ACATCGCTGGAGGCGCAAGGGATATTTAAAGAAGTACGCATTGTTCAAATGTATGAAGTGGTTGTGACTGCACCGAATATTGGAGATGGGGAATCTACCCCAACAGAAGTGACTATTATTGTCTTTGAAATTATCTGCACCAAGTGACAGCCGGAATAAAAGGATATAACCGGATGCACATTAACGACCTGTTGAAAATGGCTATATTGCGGAACGCCTCCGACCTACATTTAAAGGTAGGCAATCATCCGGTGCTGCGTATCAATGGAGAACTCCGAGTGCTGGAGGACTCCGCTATAATCAAGGTGGAGGATATGGATACTATCTTCCATGAAGTGACTAACGAAGCACAGCGAAAAGTATTTGACAGCGAACTGGAAATGGATTTAGCATACCAGACACAAATTCTTGGGCGGTTTCGCATCAACATTTTTCAGGAGGAAGGGAAAATAGGCTTAGCCTGTCGGCCAATCAGAACAAAAGTGCCGACTATTGAGGAATTGGGACTACCAGAAATATGTAAAACACTCGCCATGAAGAGTAGCGGCCTGGTAATAATTACCGGACCCACTGGCTGCGGCAAGTCGACGACACTCGCCGCCATGATAAACTATCTCAATCACACTGTTAGCCGTAAAATAGTCACCATCAAAGACCCGATAGAATATCTGCATAATGATATAAAGTGTATTATTTCACAACGTGAAATAGGTAAAGACACCCATTCCTTTGCCAAAGCTCTGAAACATGCCATGCGCCAGGACCCAGATGTTATCATGGTGGGAGAGATGCGAGACCTGGAAACAATGGCAGCGGTGCTTACCGCGGCGGAGACCGGGCACCTGGTGTTAACCACCCTGCATACAATGGGCGCAGCGGAGGCGATTGACCGTTTTATAGATGTTTTCCCTCCGTACCAGCAACAGCAGGTACGCATTCAGCTATCTATCGTGCTGGAAGGGGTAATTTATCAAACATTGATACCACGCGCCGATAATTCCGGGAGGGTTCCGGCGGTGGAAGTGATGCTGGCTACACCCGCTATCAGGAATCTTATACGTGAAGGCAAAACATATCAGATGATGAATGTTATACAGACAGGAACGCAGTATAGTATGCAAACCCTGAACCAATCGCTGGCTGAACTCTGTCAGAAGGGGATAATTACCCGAGAACAAGCCTTAGAGCGAAGTATCAATAAAGAAGAATTAATGGAGATGCTGGGCGGGCATAAATAGGTTATAATAGTCTTTACTCTTCTCCTAATTAATAATAAATTGCCTAAAAGTATTTGAATTTGCCAATTTTTGGATTATAATAACTGAAACAAGGGATATCTTCCGTCAGAAAGTGAGGGATTGATATGCCAAAAAAGAAACCACTGATACTTGTAGTTGATGACGACATTCGCATATTGCGGATGATGAAGAGAATGCTGGAGTTAGAAAGCTTCGAAGTTCTCACGGCCGACTGCGGTGAAGCCGCTTTAAAAACATTTGATAAAGATACTCCTGCCCTGGTACTTCTGGATATTATGATGCCTGATATGGACGGGTACGAAGTATGCCGGCGGATACGGGAATTCTCCCAGATCCCAATAATTTTTGTCACCGCCAGGGGTGAGGACAAAGAAAAGGTGGAGGGTCTTAACATTGGCGCCGATGACTATGTTACCAAGCCGTTTTCTGCCAGCGAACTCGGGGCGCGGGTTCAGGCGGTGCTGCGGCGCTCCGGCGACCAAGTTAAGCCCCAGGAAACGATTTTCCAATACAAAGACCTGATCATCGATTTTACTTCACGGCGGGTTACCGTGAATAACCAGGAATTGAAACTCACCTCAACGGAATACAAAATGTTATCTTACATTTCACTTAATGCCGGACGTGTGATAACACCAGACCAGCTTTTAAACAACGTCTGGGGTGAAGAATACATCGGGGCGGCCCATCTGCTGCAGGTGAATATAGCCCGACTCAGGAAAAAGCTGGGGGATGATGCTAAGAAACCTGAATATATCCTGACCCGTCCAGGTATAGGGTATATCATGTCAAAACCATCCTAAGGTAACAATCGACCTTCTCCATCACAACTCCTAGAATCCACTAAGTCTTCCCACATCAAGGGAAGACTTTTTTGTGATTTTGTGCTTTTAGCTCCTTTGTGACATCACGAATCTTACTTGTGATTTGAGCATGAACTATTATTTTTATGATTGTGATGCCTGTTCAAATAGCCGTGATAGCACCTTTAGTTCTATTTTTAGCCTGAATATGCCTAATTTTACAGGTGTGTGATGTTTTTGTAAGGGTGTTATGGGAATAATTGACTAATTTGTGAGGAGTTTTCGGTATTCTTAGTAATATAAGGCAGGAAAACAAAAATGATATTGGTATGGAACAACATGAACTCCTTCAGGCGACACCTTGATGATATGAAAACTTTCCGCCAGGCACATAATAGCCAACAGACGGAACAATTCAAGGATATGCCAATATTGATTGGCGTGAAGCCACCCCAAGAAACAGGTTTAATCAGAAGCATTACCGATAACAAGGGCAAAGTAATCTTCGTCCCGGTATGGAAAATGACGTTAGCTAGAGGTTCAAATAATTAAACTATGATAGAGACAATGACGACCAAAACCACTCCAAAAGAACGACAGCGCATCCTGGTGATGGATAACAACCGGGATATGTTGACAATATTGAACCGTACCCTGGAATTGGAGGGCTACGATGCTGTCGTTGTTGGTGATTATGACGAAGCATTGAGCCACTTCGAAGAAATGAACCCCGACATGGTAATCATGGACACGTATGCATCAGACGATGAAAGTATACGTGCCCTCGACACGATGCGAGAAGAATCTGACGTGCCGATAGTCGTCATTACCGCCGATAGTCAAATAGAGGCTCTTAAGACAGTATTCGCCCACGGCGCCGATGACTTCATCCGCAAGCCTTTTGCCGTTAGGCCTTTTATCGCCAGGATAAGAGCAAAGCTACGGCGCTACAACCACGAAGTCCTTCAGCCGGTCAACTAAACTTCTCTTACCCCCCGAAAAAACAACACAGGGTGAAATTTTATTTTTTTAAGGCTTGATTTTTTATTTTAGATACGGTATAGTAAGAGCACAATTGAATAAGTGAACAGGGGTGCCCGAGCGCAAGCGAGGGACCAACTGGATAGCAAGTCGGTGAGAGTCCGACGCGGCCGCGCCGCTGTGATTGGTTCACCATAAGGACCAAGAGCCAGAACGCCAGCCTCTGTAATGCCTACATAACTCCGCGGGGGAGTGGTAGGACTTTTTATTGAGTCATATCACCCCTTAGCTGTAAAAAGGCAAAGGGGTGTTTTTTTTAAGTAAAAGGAGAATTATGAAAAACCTCATTAGTAAAATCGGGTTAATTTTAATAGGGGCTGCCCTGCTGGTGGGGATGTTAAGCGGCTGCGGAACATCCACGCCAACACCGACATCCTTTACCATCACAGACTCTAAAGGAAGAGTAGTGACAATAAATAATAATCATCCACAGAAAATAATCTCGCTAGCGCCGAGTAACACAGAAATCCTCTTCGCGCTGGGATTGGGCGACCGTATCGCCGGCGTAACAGACTACTGCAACTATCCGCCCGAGGCGAAAACGAAACCAAGCGTCGGCGCTTATGATAATCCCAATATCGAAGAAATCGTTGCTATGGAGGCGGACCTGGTTTTAGCGACCGATGCCCAGTCGGATAGTACCTATGAACAACTTGAGAGTCGGGGTCTAACGGTAGTGTCGATTATTCCAAAGAATATGGATGAGGTTT
>JBGOXC010000144.1:0-4309 GCA_041478935.1 Dehalococcoidia bacterium | reverse complement strand
CCTCCTACGTCGGTCTTATGGGTAATTGTTGCCGATGCCAGTTTGACAGCCACGGGATAACCAAGTTTAGAAGCGGCTGCCTTGGCGTCTTCCACGGTAGCGGCAAAAGCAATTTTAGATTGGCGTATTCCGTAGCATGTAAGCAATTTTTCAATTTCTTCCGGAGAAAGCCACAGCGGTCGCTTGGCACTATTTTTTATGATTGTCTCGATTAACTCGCGGGCTTTAGCCTTTTGGATGTCCTTAATTACCGGAATTTTACCCTGCGGCTTGCGGCGCAACTCGGCATATTCCGTCGCCCGCTTTAGAGAGACGATGGCTTCTTCCGGGAAGACATAGAGTGGTATAAAATGGCCTTTGGTGCCGAGTTGAGCGCTAAGACCTTTCTGCCCGATAAAACAGCCAAGCAAGGGTTTCTTATAACGCCAGAAGACCGGCGCTACCCGCCGCAAGGCATCTTCCATATCCTTGGTTTCAATAACTATCGGCGGGGCGAATATTGCCAGCACAGCGTCGACATCTTTATCCGCGGCTAATACCCTTAAAATACCTTCATATTCCTGTGCTGTGGCTCCGGCGGTGGTATCTATTGGGTTGCCAAGGTTGATATCTCTTTTTAAAATTGGTTTTATCTTTGCCCGTGCATCTGCAGAAAGCTCGGTTACTTCCAGACCGTTGCGGGATGCGACATCAGCGGCGATAATCCCTGGTCCGCCCCCGTTGGTGACGATAACCAGCCTTCTGCCTTTGGGGAATGGCTGGGTGGAGAGCAATGTGGCAAGATTGAAGAGCTCTTCTACGGAGTCGACTCTGATGATGCCCGCGTTTTTAAACAAGACATCCGAGGCGACATCCGAAGTAGCCAGCGCGCCCGTATGCGATGATGCCGCCCTGGCGCCAGCCGCGGTACTGCCACTTTTTACGGCGACGATGGGCTTCTTGGCGGAGACGCGGCGGGCAATCTTGGCGAACTGGTCCGGGTTGCCGAAGGATTCCAGGTAAAGCAGGATTACCTTGGTCGCCGGGTCCTGCTCCCAGTAATGCAAAAAATCATTAGGGGAAACATCGGCACGGTTGCCCACACTGACGAAGGTAGAAATACCCACGTTAAGATTTTTAACATGCTCCAAAATGGTTAAGCCCATAGCGCCGCTCTGGGATAGAAAAGCCACGTTACCTGTATTGGGGTATACCTGCGAGAAGGTGGCATTCATTTTGATGGCGGGGTCGGTATTGATGATGCCCATGCAGTTAGGTCCCACCAGCCTCATGCCATAACTAAGGGTGATATTTCTTAATTCATCCTCTCTAACCGCGCCCTCCGGACTACGTTCTTTAAAACCATCAGAGATAACGATAAGGCCACGCACACCCTTTTGCCCACATTCGTCAGCGACCTTGTTGACGATAGTTGCTGGCACAGCGATGATGGCCATGTCTACCTTACCGGGAATATCCAGCACAGAAGGGTATGATTTGACTGACAGCACAGCCTCGGTATTCGGGTTAACCGGATAAACAATGCCGGCGTAGCCGCTCTGCAGGATGCAGCGCATCAGTAGGTTGCCAATAGTGCCGGGAGCGCGCGCCGCTCCGATAATCGCCACCGACTTAGGATTAACCAAGGGCTGCAGAGAAGCAACCGTCGCTACCCGGTCACGATAGGTTTCCTTCATATCTACGGTTCGGGTTAGCTTAATCGGGAAGGTAACTGTGTAGACACCGTCCTGCAACTCGCTGGAGACATGAAAACCGTAATCCCGGAAGGCTTCCATCATCTGCAGATTTTCCGCCAGGACACTGGCTTCAAAAATGGAGATATCTTTTTCCCTGGCGATATCAGCGAGCGCCTGGATGAGCCTAGTGCCGAGTCCGATTTTCTGGTAGGCGTCTTCAATGGCGAAAGCTACTTCTGCCGAGCGCTTGTTAGGCAGGCGGTAGTAGCGCGCAATAGCGATGATTTTTCTATCTTGCCCCTTGCCAATTTCCACCACATAAGCAAATGAATTATTATAATCTACCGTGCAGTAGCGCAGGGCATCTTCCTCGGTCATTTCCTTGGGCACATTATGAAAACGGTAATACTTGGTCTGCAAACTCAAACGGGAGAAAAAGGCGAGCCATAAAGACACATCGCTTTTTTCAATAGGACGTAACAATACCCGGTAGCCATCTCGAAGCAGTTCTTCACGGCGAAATTGAGAAAGATTTAGAGGGGTGGGTGCATCCGGCATTAGTAATCATCCCCCTTTCCCACGTAGTTGATTACTAAATATAAAAGATGGGGGAAAACTGTGTTTATATTTATGATACACTCTTGCGTCAGGCTATTCAAGTTGGCGAAAGAGATTAAGCCGCAAAAATAGAATTGGGAAAAAGCGTAAATACCAGCGGGGAGTGTTAGGGATACACGATAGAGAAAATGTTATTTCTTTTTTGGCCAGGAGTTTTTGTAAAGTAGGCAAGCCACCTGATGTCCTTTGGCATTATCGGCTAGCTGCGGCACGGTCTTCGAGCAATCCTTGAAAGCTTGGTAGCACCGCGGATGGAAAACGCAGCCGGAGGGGGGATTAATCGGGCTGGGCACTTCTCCTTGAAGGAGAAT
The DNA here is from genome assembly GCA_041478935.1 of Dehalococcoidia bacterium. GTDB lineage: Bacteria > Chloroflexota > Dehalococcoidia > Dehalococcoidales > RBG-16-60-22 > RBG-13-51-18. Next base: position 1,704 of record JBGOXC010000144.1, on the reverse strand, counting down.
GACCTTGCGCTTGTTTTCTACGACCGGGTCGGGAATAGGGACAGCCGAAAGGAGCGCCTGGGTATAAGGGTGAAGGGGCGCTTCGTAAAGGCTATCCCGGTCGGCAACTTCCATTAGCTTACCGAGGTACATCACCGCCACGCGGTCGCTGATATGCCGCACCACGGCCAGGTCATGAGAAATGAACAGGAAGGCGATACCGAACTGTTCCCCTAAGTCATCAAGCAGGTTTATAATCTGGGCTTGGATGGAAACGTCCAGCGCAGAAATAGGCTCATCGCAAACGATAAAAGTAGGCTGTAAAGCCAGCGCGCGGGCGATGCCGAGGCGCTGCCGCTGCCCGCCGCTAAACTCATGGGGATAACGCTCGGCCATATAAGGCGAAAGGCCGACAATTTTGATAAGCTCATCGATTCTTTTCTGGTAAGCTGCCGTATGGTGCATGTTGTGAATGCGCATCGGTTCGCCGATGATATCAGCAGCGGTAAAACGCGGGTCCAGAGAATCATAGGGGTCCTGGAAGATTAACTGGAGGTTTTTCCGTAACGGACGGAGCTGCTTATTGTTTAGTTTGCATAGGTCTTTCCCCTCGAACAGCACCTCACCACTGGTCGCGCGGTAGAGCTGCAATAGACATTTACCCAGGGTAGTCTTACCGCAGCCGCTTTCACCTACTAGTCCCAGCGTTTCTCCTTTATGAATAGATAGCGAGACGCCGTCAACGGCTTTTAACACCCCAACATTTTTACGTCGGATTAAGCCGGCGGTAACCGGGAAATGCTTGGTTAGATTTTTTATCTCTATGATTGCTTCATTATTCATTATCAGATTTTCCTGTTAGGGACATGCGGCAAAATGCCCCGGTGCTATCTCGATCAGTGGTGGAGAGTTCTTGCCGCAGGCATCAGTAGCCTCGGCACAACGCGGCTTGAAGGCGCAACCTTTTGGTGCTTGGATTAAATCCGGCGGCTGTCCTTCGATGGGTTGTAAGCGTGTTTTTCTAGGCTCGTCAAGTCGCGGCACCGAGCCTAGCAAACCCTGTGTGTATGGGTGATAAGGGTGGTGATAAATATCCATGGATGTACCGTGTTCAACAATATGGCCGGCGTACATCACGTAAACGCGGTGCGCATACCGGGCGACGATACCGAGATTATGGGTTATCAGGACAAGAGCCGTATTTAGTTCACGGGTAATATTACGAATAAGTTCCAGCAGCTGCGCCTGGATGGTCACATCGACCACCGTGGTCGGTTCATCAGCCAGGATTAGCTGCGGCTCGCAGGAGATTGCCAGGGCAATCATGGCGCGCTGGCGCATACCACCGCTAAATTGATGTGGATAATCTTTAATACGGCGGTCTGCCTGGGGTATGCCTACCAGCTTAAGCAGCCTTATAGCTTCTTCATCGGCTTCTTTGCCTCGCATATCCCGGTGCTGTTCCAGTGCTTCAGTAATTTGACGGCCGATGGTTAATACCGGGTCGAGCGCCGTTAGCGGTTCCTGGAAAATCATCGCAATCTTATCGCCGCGGATATCAGTCATTTGCTCTTTGGGTAGCTTGAGGAGGTCAGTCCCATCAAAGATGATTTCACCGGCGGTGATTTTACCCGGCGGGTCGGGGATGAGGCGGAGTATTGAAAGGGCACTTACGGTCTTACCGCAGCCACTTTCGCCAACCAGGGCGATAGTCTCACCCCGTTT
>JBGOXC010000104.1:0-5378 GCA_041478935.1 Dehalococcoidia bacterium | reverse complement strand
GGTAGGTAGTCCGGCTCGCCAATCATCAGCCTGCCCACGTTGACCGGGTGGAAGCCGTCCACATCCTTCTTGGGGTCGATAGCATAGAGTACCTGCTCTTCATTCAAATGCTTCGGCAATGGGAGCTGCACCAGGATGCCGTTAATCTTGGGGTCTTTGTTAAGCTTATCAATGAGTTTAAGCAGGTCTTCCTGTTTGGTATCCACCGGCAGGTCGTATCTCTCGGAGTAGATACCGAGCTCTTTAGAGGTCTTCTCTTTCTGCCCAACATATACCTGTGAAGCAGGGTCCGCCCCGACGAGAACCGTGACCAGCCCGGGTACGACGTTATGCTTAGCCTTAAGGTCGGCAATTTCTTTTTTTAGTTCTTCCCGTATTTGGGCGGCGACTTCGGCGCCTTTGATTAGTGTTGCTGTCATGATGTACCCCCTTTATTTCAATATTAATTTATTTCGCTGTTTAGTTTGAGAATATATCGCTGGATACTTCTTCAGCAGAAGCGGCTGCTTCCGGAAGTGTCAGTGTATACGGTACGTTGTGGTCGTAGAGCAACATATCTATATTAAGACTCATCTTCATCGTATCAAAATCTGAAGGATTTGCGCCGGCTTGTGCCGAGGAAAGCTCTATGACCATATTCGTGGTCATTCTCATTATTAGATAAGAATCCTTGGCTAAATAACAGTAAAGAGTAAAGTCTTTAAAGGCACTGGAATCATTGACCAGATTTTGCCAGTCCAGGTTTTCGGAACTAGTGGCTTGTTCATCGAGCCAGTTCGCCAGTTCACTCTTGTTTGGTGAGATAGATAATACGTAACACTCAACCCCGTTCACCTCTTCCGTCCTAAGGTATTCAATACTGGATGGGGAATTTATCAGCTTTATTTGTTGCTTTGCAGTATTAAGGTTAAGTGTTTTTTCCAGTTCGGAGCTTCTCTGCACTTTTATCCAATATGAACCCAAGGTGGTGGAAGTCATGTTCATATATAGCCAGTCGTCTAGTGCATACATATCGTAGAGTATGTTTTGTTCCTCGCCTGTCTGGCCCATGCCCACCATATTTATGGATATGTTTAGTGTTATTTGCGTTTGGTCTTCCGCCACATTCTTGGCTCCAGCTATTCCAGTATTTAGCGTTGTTTTCCAGGGATTTGACCCGCCGACAACATCTGTGTTAATGTTCGTCATCATATATAACTTGTAAGTCTCAAGATGGTCGTGATATTGCAGGGAGACTGACAGTATATCCTGCAGCTGTTGCTGGGTTAAATTTTCCGGCGGTATTCCTGTCCATGGCATCGTGGGTTTGGTGTAGCTGTTGCAGCCGGTAAAAAAAAACGTCACCAGTACTGCGGCGAGCAGTATCAAAGGCAAAACTCTTTTTATCAGTATTGGCATATCGCTCCTCCCAATTTTTCCCCTCAAGCATATTGCGGGGGTTTTGGAAAGAGCCCCCGCAACTTTATTCTCAAACGTTAGCTTACGTCATGTAAGCCGTGGACTTTGCCAGTCTTGACGTCGACGTCTACCTTGCGGAACGCCGGGGCGGAGTTCGTGCCCGGCATCAGTGTGATATCGCCCGCCATCGGGCAGAGGAACCTGGCGCCGGAATAAATCAGGATATCCCGGATAGGCAGCGTCCAGCCCTTGGGTACACCCTTAAGGGTTGGGTCATGGGTTAGCGACAGGTGCGTTTTCACCATCATTGTATCATAATCGTTGTATTTCGGGTCGGCTTCGAAAGCTTTCGCTTTTTCCGTCGCGGCAGCGGTCCAGGAAACGCCGTCAGCGCCGTAGACGACCTTAGCAATCTTATCGACACGCTCGCGCAGCTTCATCTCACTGGGATAGAGGAATTTAAAGTCGTTCTTCTGTTTACAGGCTTCTTTCACGACATCGGTCAGTTCCTGGGCGCCGGCGCCGCCGTTGGCGTAATGAGTAGAAACAGCGCAGCGGGCTCCGGCGGCTTCGGCTGCCTTACGGACGATATTTAATTCTTCCTTGGTATCGGTGGGGAAGTTGTTGACGCAGACTACAGGGTTAATACCGGCTGCCCTAATGACATTGATATGATGCACCAGGTTGGCGCAGCCTTTTTCTACTAGCTCCGGAGCGGCTTTCTTATAGGCTTCTGGCAGGGCAATGCCGGCAACTACTTTGGGGCCGCCGCCGTGCATTTTAAGAGAGCGTACCGTGGCTACGAGTACGGACACGTTAGGTTTGAGTCCGCTTAGACGGCATTTTACATTCCAGAACTTTTCAAAGCCGACATCTGCGGCGAAGCCGCTCTCGGTTACGTGATAGTCGAACATTTTAAGACCAAGGCGGTCGGCGATAATGGACGATTGACCGATGGCGATGTTAGCGAAGGGTCCCGCATGGACGAAGCAGGGCTGGTATTCAGCGGTGCTGCAAAGCGTGGGGTTAATCGTATTGCGCATCCAGGCGGCCATCGCGCCGGCAACTTCCAGGTCGGAAGTGGTAATCGGTTGGCCTTTCTTGTCGAAAGCTACGGTGATTTCGCCTAGTCTCTTGCGCAGGTCGGCCAGGTCGGTAGCGATAGAAAGGATAGCCATCAGTTCGGAGCTGACGGCAATGCCGAAACTGGACTGCATCATATAGCCGTCCATACGGCCGCCCATGCCGATGATGATATTCCGCAGTGCCTGTGCGCAGAAGTCCATAATCCACCCCATCTCAACACGTGTGGGGTCGATATCCAGTCGGCGCATATGACTAAGCCTGGCAAGCTGATCGTCATCGTAATTGCGCTCATGCTGCATCCTGGAAGTGAGGGCCACCATCGCCAGGTTGTGCGCGTTCATGATATCGTTAATGTCGCCGGTGAGTCCCATAGAGAATTCGGTATGGGGAATTAATAAAGCGTTACCGCCGCCAGCGGCTGTGCCTTTAATACCCATAGTAGGACCGCCGGAAGGCTGGCGGATACATCCGCCCACGCTCTCTTTCTGGTAGCCTAGCCCCTCGATAAGCCCCATGGTGGTGGTCGTTTTACCCTCACCCAGCGGGGTAGGGGTAACGGCAGTTACCTCAATATATTTACCGTCCGGCTTGTTCTTTAGCCGTTCTATTACTTTCAGGAAGTCAACTTTGCCGACTTTCCCATAAGCCAGGATTTCGTCTTTCTTAAGGCCTAATTTTTCCTGCCATTCGGGGGGAGTGGGCATTTTTTCGGCGGCAGCTTCAGCTATTTGCCAGTCTGCCATTTTTGATGTATCGTAAGCCACTTAAAAAATCCTCCTATACATATTTTTAACGCTTGCGTGACTTTTAATTACTTTAGTTTCTATAATTTACCCTTCCTATTTTAACTTACCTTTAATTTAAATACCAACTTGGTTAACATAACATCAGGTGGTTAACGTTACCGGTGGTGTGGCAGGTATCAGACCTAGCTGCTGGTAAAGCTCCAGCCGGTCATAGTGTTCCCACGTTTCTGCTATTTTTTCGCCCTTAAAACGGTCGAGAATAGCGCCGGTCATGGAGACCTTTTTCTTGGGAGTAACCGTGCCGGTTTTGCCGGTAAAGGTAAATGTGGAAAAAGTGCGGGTAGCCACCAGGTCGCCTTCCGCGAGGATATTCTTTATCTTAACATGAATGTCAGGATAGAAAGCGCGTAATTCCGCGAGGAACTGCTTATAATCTGCGATGCCTTTTACTTCCCTCGCGCCAGGCCCATGGTAAATAAAATCCGGAGTTATACAATCATCTAATACTGTCAGATTCCCTCGGTTAAGGGCTTCCGCCACTATCCGCCGTTCCGTGGTTTTATTCTGTTCCGTCGACATTGCGCTCTCCTCCTTTCTACCGGCTTATTTCATCGTACTATGATTATAAAGCAAGAGACTTTATGTTTAATCAGCCATTTTACTTAATCACGATTGTCTTTTATACGGTAAAAATCTAGAATGAGAGTACATATGACTATTGAGGGCAAGGTAAAAGCGATTAAAGAAAAATTGGGTAAATAAAGGAGGGTTGCTCTTATCATCTGGGTGTTACTGGTTGCCATTGGACTATTTATCGGCGCTTTCGGCACGCTCATCGGCGTGGCCGGCGGTTTTCTGTTGATTCCTATTCTACTCTTCATGTATCCTGATTATTCCCCTTCTGTTATCACTAGCATCACCCTAACCGTAGCTTTCTTTAATGCCCTTTCCGGAACGATTGCTTACTTTCGTTTAAAGCGTGTAGATATTAAATCCGGGCTTCTCTTCGCGCTAACGGCTGTACCCGGGGCGATAGTCGGAGCGTATCTCATCAATTACCTCAACCGCGAGGTATTTCAGTATGTCTTCGGTTCGTTGCTGCTGCTTGTTTCTTTTTACCTGCTGCTGCGGCCCAATAAGAGAGTCACCGGCGGTTTCCTGCTTAAGTGGCCGACCTCCCGTCATATTACCGACCGCCAGTATAACACCTATGATTATGCTTATAATCTACCGCTGGGAATGGTGATAGCCTTTTTCGTCGGGGTTATTGCCGGGTTGCTTGGCATCGGCGGCGGGATTATCCACGTGCCGATAATGACGCAGATACTTAGCTTCCCCACCCACATTGCCACCGCCACTTCGCATTTTGTCGTAGCGATAACCACTTTTTCCGCCATAGATACTCACCTTGTCGAACACACTTTTACCAGTGACGTTGGTGTTGCGATGGTTCTTTCCGCCGGCGCGGTTGTTGGGGCGCAGTTTGGCGCCCGTTTATCACACAAGGTCAGCGGCACCCTCATCATCAGGCTGCTGGCAGTGGGATTGGCAATCGTTGCCCTGCGCCTGTTGATTGCCCCGGTTTAAGTGTTAAAATGGTTCTGGTAAAATACTGGTAAGGAACTATGGAAATTAGAATCACGACACTAGCGGAAAACACTGCCGAGTTGGGCTACCTGGCGGAGTGGGGACTTTCCATGTATATCGAGGCGGATGGCGTTAATATCCTTTTTGATACCGGCTCCGGCATTGCCGCGGTGCATAACGCCCAGCTCTTCGGTATCGACCTCTCTAAAGTCGATAAGATTGTCTTGAGTCATGGACACCGCGACCATACCGGCGGTTTGCGCGAAGTCCTGACGATGATAAAGAAGCCCGTAGAAGTCATCGCCCATCCGGATATCTGGGCATCTAAATACACTCGCTGGCGTAAGCGGCAGGAGCACTTCAGCGGCATACCTTTCCAGCGCGAACTGCTGGAAAACCTGGGGGCGCGCTTCAACCTGACCACCAAACCAGTGCGCCTAACCGACCATTTTCTTACCACCGGCGAGATTCCCATGTTGTCGGCATATGAAGAAATAGATAGTGGACTCTTCGACAAAAAGACCGGCGAGATGCTGCCCGACGAGCTTAAAGACGACCTCG
>JBGOXC010000239.1:0-2541 GCA_041478935.1 Dehalococcoidia bacterium | reverse complement strand
CGTTAGCCCTGATTTAGAGGATAAAATCCGCGCCCGGCGCATCAACGTCATCAGTACCACCTGTCCCTTCGTCAGGCGCGCGCAGGTCGCCGCCCGCCGCCTGGCAGAATCCGGCTTCTTCATTATCGTCTACGGCGATGTTGACCACCCAGAAGTCAAGGGGATTTTGGGCTGGGCGCAGGGTAAAGGCCTGGCCACTACCAGCGAAAAAGATGTGGCGACGCTAAAGCCCCTCCCCCGCCGCCTCGGCATCCTCTCCCAGACCACGCAAGTGCCCGCCCAGTTTGCCGGCTTCACCAAGAAAATTATTGACTTCGCCCTGAATAAAGACTCCGAGATACGCATTATCGATACCATCTGCCACGATATTCGCGAAAGGCAGGCGGCCGCTCTGGAGCTGGCCAACCGCGCCGACCTGATGCTGGTGGTGGGGGGACGTTCCAGCGCCAATACCAACCGCCTAGCGGAACTCTGTGCCGAAGTCACAGAAACCCACCTTATTGAAACCGCCGCCGAGATTAAGTCCGCCTGGCTCAAGGGCAAAAAACTGGTAGGGGTTACCGCCGGGGCATCTACCGACGAATCCACCGTTGACGAGGTGATGAGGAAACTAGAAGTCATGGCTGAATAACCTACAAAAAAAGGGGGGCTATTATATGTCGACCTCGCTGGCAGCGCAACAATATCAACAGGAAAATGAAGCACTAAAGAAAGCAATCGAGAAGAGAAGCGGCAAAACCACGCAGCAGCTCTATGATGAAAGAGAGAAGCGGGTCAGGGATGCCATCGAATTGAAACAGCCGGATAGAATACCGATTACGGCGAATATAAATATCCATAATTATACCGGCATTTCCAACTCCGCCGCATATTACGACCCCATTACTTTCAAGAGGGCGATGCGAAAGATAGCGGTGGATTTTGAACCGGATATGTGTAATATTGGACTCCCAATGTCCGGCGCTGCCCTTTCCGCACTGGATGTGAAAAACCGGTTATGGCCGGGGGGACCGCTGCCGCCGGATTATGATATGCAGTTCGTCGAGGGTGAATGGATGAAAGCCGACGAGTACGACCTTTTCCTTTCCGACCCGTCTGATTTCGTTATGCGCTACTACCTGCCGCGGATGTATGGCGCTTTGGCGCCGCTGGCCAAGCTGCCGCCTATCGGCAATTTGTTCCAAGGGTTCGATGTCATTACGCCCATGTTAACCTCGCCGGAATTTATTAAGATGGCCAAGGCTATAGCTAAAGCCGGACGGGAGACGGTAAAATTCAGGAAAACAATCGGCGATTCCGGTGAAGAACTGGCGGAACTAGGTTTCCCACCACTGGCTCACCTGGGCGGCGGGGGCATCGGAGGCGCTCCTTTTGACGTGGTTTCAAGTTTTTTAAGAGGTATGAAGGGGTCGATGCTGGATATGTACCAGCGGCCAGAGAAGCTGCTCCAGGTTTGCGATATGCTATTGGAAAGGCGTATCGCTCACGCCACGCCGGCCGACCCCAAACAGAGAGGCAATCCCAAACGCTCCGGCATGCCTTTATGGCGCGGGGATAAATCCTTCATGTCCGAGAAAATGTTTGATAAATTTTACTGGCCAGGGTTAAAGAAGGCGTTACAGGCTACGATAGACGTCGGGTTTGTGCCGATACCGTTCTTCGAGGCAGAATTCGGTGACCGTTTGGGGCGTCTCCTGGAACTGCCGAAAGGAAAAGTAGTAGCCTCTATCGAATACGTGGATGCCGTGAAGGCGAAGGATATCCTTAAAGGGCACACCTGCCTTTATGTTAGAATCCCGCTCGCTTCAAAAGTATGGTCGCTCCAGCAAGTCGAGGAATGCACTAAAGAACTGATTGATAAGTGCCGTAAAGGGGGCGGGCTCATCGTTGAGGTCAGAATGCCGGATAAAGGCACTAAAGAAGACTATAAGAAAATGTTGGACAGAATCAGGGAGTACGCCCGATATTAAGTAGGAGAGGGAGGAGAGATACCCTTTATAACACCTGTCTTGACTCCCCTCCCCTCACTCTTTATAATTTAACTTAGTTTATTCCGTTATTCGCTAATGTCCCTTTTAATCGAAATCATCACGATTGAGGGTGATATTTTTTGATCCAGCAATACTCTCTTAAAGGGAGGGCAAATTGGACTACTTTTTAACCGAACAGCAAAAGACTATTAAGGCACTCGCCCGCCGGATTGCGGAGGAGAGAATCCTCCCCGTGCGCGCCGAGCTTGACGAAAAAGAGGCGTTCCCCTGGGATATCGTTAAAGAACTTGCCGCCGCCGATATGTTCCGCGTCTTCGTGCCGGAGCAATACGATGGCCTGGGCGGCGGCTGCCTCGACTTGTGCCTGGTCACGGAAGAATTAAGCCGTATCTGCAGTGGCGTAGCGGTAACCTATGCCGCCAGCGCTTTAGGGTGCATGACTTTAATGGAGTACGGCACGGAAGAGCAGAAGCATAAATTCCTGCCGGATATCGCCAGCGGTAAAAAGCTGGGCGCCTTCGCCATTACTGAACCCACCGCCGGCAGCGAT
>JBGOXC010000082.1:0-5746 GCA_041478935.1 Dehalococcoidia bacterium | reverse complement strand
TCACCAGGTCGAGAAGGAGGTGGAGGCGTGGCTAAGTTTAACGGCGTCACTGCTGGCCAGACTCACGCAGAACGTGGCGGTGGTAAGTTTGCCGAAGGCGATGGACAGCAAGCTGAAGCACCTGGAGCTGATTGCAGTGCAGGATGTCCGCGCCTTAATGGTCATCGTCCTCGAAGGGGCGACGGTCAGACAAAAGCTAATCACATTTGACGAGGCGGTGACGCAGCCGGACCTGGCAACCATCAGCAACAAGCTGAATACTGCCTATGCCAGCCTGTCTAAAAAGCAGATTGCTGCCAGCAAAATAGAACTTACAACTCTGGAGAAAAAGGCTACGGAATACCTCATAGAGATAATGCAAACCGAAGATAGCAAAGAGTACCAGGAACCCTATCTGGAGGGCTGGCATTTCATGCTGGATAAGCCGGAGTTCGCACAGGGCAATCAAATGCGGACACTCATGGAGCTGGTGGAGCGGCGGGGGCTACTTAAAGTCATCGTACCGGAAAACTTAAGCGCCCCGGGCGTGCAGGTTATCATCGGCAAGGAAAACCAGAATGAAGCTATCCAGGACTGCAGTGTCGTCATCTGCCGGTACGGTCTGCCCGAAGAGGCTTCTGGCACGCTCGCCGTGGTGGGACCGACGAGGATGCCATACTCCCACACCATCCCTACGGTTTATTACCTTTCGTCCGTGCTGAACCAACTGATAGGCAGTCTATATGGTAATGAAAGCCGCAGCGAATAAATCTGAAATAATGGATTGAGATAATGATGCCCATAGAGCCTGAAGAAAAAGAAAGCATAAATAACGAAAATAGTGAAAGCGCGCCGCCGGAAGAGCTGCCGGAAGCGACCATGAGCCCGGAGGAAGCGCTGGCGGAGGAAAAAAAACGCGCCGAGGAATACCTGGCAAACTGGCAGCGGGCGCAGGCCGACTTCATCAATTATAAACGCCGCGCCGAGCAGGAGAGACTGGAGTTCAATGATTATGCCAACGCCAACCTGTGCTGCAACATTCTGCCCGTCGTCGACGACATGGAGCGGGCGATTGCCGCGATACCGGAGGAGTACGCCAAAAGCGATTGGGCGGAAGGGGTAAGACTGGTCGAAAGAAAATTCAAGACCATCCTAGAGGGACAGGGCGTAAAAGCGATATGCGCCCTGGGCATGGCTTTCGACCCGAAACTGCATGAAGCAATCAGGCATGAAAAAGGCAAAGAAGGCATGGTAATCGCTGAATATCAAAAAGGCTACATGCTGAATGATAAACTGCTGCGCCCATCCCGCGTGGGAGTGGGCCGCGACGAAAAAGAGTTCACCAAGAAGGTTCACTCTGAAGAAATAAAAAAGGAAGAGCATATAGAGGGATTCACTCAGAAGATTCATCCTGAAGAGACAAAGGAGGAAAAGAAAGATGGCTAAAGCAGTAGGCATAGACCTGGGGACGACTTTTAGCGAGGTGGCAGTGCTGGAGGCGGGCGAGCCAGTTGTCATTACAAGCTCCGAGGGCAGCCGCTTAATACCCTCGGTGGTGGCGATAAATAAAAACGGAGAGCGGCTGGTGGGGCAGATAGCCAAACGGCAGGCCATCGTCAATCCGGAAAACACCATCTACGCCATCAAACGCTTCATGGGGCGGAAGTGGGGCGAACCGGCGGGACGCGAGCTGCCGGTGGAGGAAGACGCCAAGCGCAAGACCTATAAAGTGACGAAGGCGCCGAATAACGACGTGCGGGTATTGATGGGCGGCAAAGAGTACAGCCCGCCAGAAATATCGGCGATGATTTTGCAGAAACTCAAGGCGGACGCCGAAGCTTACCTGGGTGGAAAAATCACCGACGCGGTCATCACCGTGCCGGCCTATTTTAACGACGCCCAGCGGCAGGCGACTAAAGACGCGGGCGCCATCGCCGGACTGAATGTCTTAAGAATTATCAACGAGCCGACGGCGGCAGCGCTGGCTTACGGGCTGGATAAGAAAACCGACGAGACCATCGCCGTTTACGACCTCGGCGGCGGCACTTTCGATATATCCATCCTCGAGCTGGGCGAAGGCACATTCCAGGTAAAGAGCACCAACGGCGACACGCACCTGGGCGGTGAAGACTTCGACCAGAGAATCATGGACTGGCTGATAGCCGAGTTCAAGAAAGACCAGGGTATAGATTTAAGCAAGGACAAGACAGCGCTGCAGCGACTCAAGGAGGCGGCGGAAAAAGCCAAGGTTGAGCTTTCATCCGTGCAGCAGAGCGAGATTAACCTGCCCTTCATTACGGCAGATGCCAGCGGGCCCAAGCACATGAATATCACGCTGAACCGTGCCAAGCTGGAACAGCTGGTGATGGACCTCGTGGACAAATCCATCGAGCCGTGCCGACAGGCACTCACCGACGCCGGCAAGACAGCCGCGCAAATCGACGAGGTGATACTCGTCGGCGGGCAAACGCGCATGCCGCTGGTGCAGGATAAAGTCAAACAGTTCTTCGGCAAAGAGCCGAACAAGAGCGTCAACCCGGACGAGGTGGTCGCCATCGGCGCCGCCATCCAGGCTGGTGTGCTCAAGGGCGAGGTCAAGGACGTCCTGCTCCTCGATGTGACACCGCTTACATTAGGAATCGAGACGCTCGGCGGCGTAGCCACGCCACTCATCCCGCGCAATACCACGATTCCCACCGCCAAGAGCCAGATATTCAGCACGGCGGCGGATAATCAGCCGGGTGTAGAGATACACGTACTCCAGGGCGAGCGTCCCATGGCTAACGATAACCGCACGCTGGGTAAATTTATGCTCGACGGGATTTTACCGGCACCCCGGGGCGTGCCGCAGATTGAGGTAACCTTCGACCTAGACGCCAACGGCATCCTTAACGTGCGGGCGCAGGATAAAGGCACGGGCAAGGAGCAGAAGATTACGATTACGGCGTCCAGCGGGCTTTCCAAGGACGAAGTGAGTAAGATGCAGAAAGAGGCGGAAGCGCACGCCTCCGAGGACACCAAGCGCCGTGACGAAATAGAAGCTAAGAACATGGCGGACACGATGGCGTACCAGGCGGAAAAGACCCTGCGCGATAACAAGGATAAGATACCCGCCGACCTTAACAGCGAGGCGGAAGAAAAAATCAAGGCGGTTAAGGAAGCGTTAAAAGGCACAGATATCAATGCCATCAAAAACACCACGCAGGCTTTAAATGAAACGATGCAGAAAATAGGCCAGGCGGTCTATAGCAAACAGCAACCGCCGCCCGGCGGGCAACAGCCGCCACCGGGAGGTCAGCCACCGCCGCCGGAAGGGGGACAGGGCGGAGGTAAAGATGAGGGAACGGTGGAGGGGGAATTCCGGGAGGTGTAATAAGCCTTTAACGTAAAATACGAGAGGGGGGTTAAGAACCCCCCTCTTTTGTTTGCCATCAGTGGTATAATTAGTTATGGTAAGGGGGTACCAATATGACTAGATCCACTCAACGTATTGTTACATTTTTGGGGCTTTTTGCTTCTATCATAATCTGTGTATTAACAGTCAATGATATTAATCAAACAGTATTTATGGCCTTGGCGGGATTATTTCTATGTATTTCTGGCCTGTCTATTTTGTCTAGTAAATTTGCACAGCCTCAGCTTTCAAGATTTCTAGAGTTCCTAGATGAGTTAAGGATGGGTTATTTAGCGTTATTTATAACGTTTTATAAATTGTCTATTATATTGATAGAACACAACTATTTGTTCCTAGGACTCATACTCGTAATCTTAGACTACGTTATTTTTTATTCTTGGGTTAGTCGTATGTTTGGCAGAGAAGTCCTTAGGCCAGTATGTAACAAATTTAATGTTTTCCAGCCTTCTGTTAAGCTCCCAGAGGAATTTAATAAACCGGAATTGATGCGTTAATTTCTTTTTTCAATTCAAATGATTCATTGTTAAAGGTGTGAGGAGTTATGGCGAAGAAGATAAGGGATGATAAAAAGGTAGGGAATCTCGAAAAAGACCTTGGTCTGCCGCCAGGCACCTTAAGAAACCGAGATGGCCGGGACACAAGGTCGGACAAAAAGGTGGGGACGATAAGAAAAGAGGCTAAGAATATTTAGAATTACACTTTTTCCAGATTATTAAAATATATTACTCTTAGGATACGAGAGGGGGCGTTTTCGCCCCCTCTTTTTTATTGTTGTTATCGATAGTATTTTACATAATTGGTGTTATAATTAAGGTATAGAGAAAGTATGGCTGGAATAAGGGCGCTGCTAGAAAGGGGTGAAGGTTAATGGCGAGAGTTTCCTTTATGGCTAAGGGTAGACGCGTGGCATTTAACACAAAATCTAAACCAAAGAGAAGAGCCCCAATGCGCAGAAAGACATCTAGAGTTTACAGCAGAAGGAATACGAAAATCAGAAGGGATACCGAAAGATTTGTCGAGAATATATCGGCTCTGGCTCATCCCGCGGCACCAGCGGTAATATCTGGAGTACGACTGCTAAAGGATATCTTGAAAAGGTAGTTTTAAGATAAACAACTCATTAAAACACGAGAGGGGGCGTAAAAACCCCCTCTTTCAATTTTAATATCTTTATTTTGTATGTTACTTTCAAACCAGGGCTATATATTGAGAATCTGGCATTTGTCCATAAATATAATCAAAATCTGATTCCAAATTATATTTTTTCTTTCTTAAGTTTTCCTCTGTATCTTCTATTCTGCGTGACATAAAAGATTGTTCAAACCTGTCTGAAATATCCTGGTTATGCACAATATCATAAGCGTATTTGTCAATAGCTTGCAGAAAATCCTCATATAATTGAGATACCTGGAGACTCATTCTATAAATAACGATATTTCTAGATCTTTCATTCTCTTTACTCTTTTTTAGACTAAGGTGTGTAAGTCTTTTATGACTGGTAGAAAAAGTAAAGTCTAGTTCTTCACCATTTTCAAGTATTATTCGTTTTGATGTAAAAACGTGAACGTAGCCATGCCTTAACATATGGTAAAGTAAACCACTTACTTCTTTATAACGTGCATCTACTTCCCCAAGGTACTTCCTCATAAATAAGACTGCATTTTTTGTAGTATTTTTTGGAGATGTTTCGCCAGCATACAGACGCCCTAACAGATCAATATGAGCAAATATAATCAATAAAGCTATATCAAGAAATTCAATACGTATGCCGAATTCATCGGAAAACTTTTCAAAGAGCCCTTGTAAAGTCTTTTTTATTTGCTTTTCCAGATAGTATTCTTTGTTTAATAAGCGATTCATCGCTTGACCTAATTCGTGATCATCATTATCATTCATGTTTTCCATATTAGATTACCTCCAAATAAATCACAACTAAGATATACTACATAATATTAAACATGTCTAGTGTTCAAGGACTAACAACATATATTTAAACCACACTTGGATTTCAGCCTACGCTGGAATGACACTCTATTGCAGGCTAGTAAAATCACACCAACTCCGCTAAGATATAAGTATTTATTTTAGTGAGATTTTAAATGCCTCCAAGTGTATATCCAACGGGGACAACCATTTACTACCCGGATAAGTGCTGGAACGGCTATACCCTATTCGGGGCAGAGCTGCACCGCAATAACGGCTACGGCGCTGTTCTGATAGATATGAACGGCAACGTGGTCAATCGCTGGCAGGGGCTGGACGGCTTCCCCAACAAGATGTTGCCCGGCGGTCATATTATGGGCAGCACGGGGGTGCGCAACTTTAAGTACGGCTATCAGGACATGGTCGACC
>JBGOXC010000035.1:0-8348 GCA_041478935.1 Dehalococcoidia bacterium | reverse complement strand
TTAAAAGAACTTAATAAAGGCAACATCGTCATCGTGGCTGGCTTCCAGGGCATTACTGCAGACCTGGACATCACCACCCTGGGCCGGGGTGGCTCCGATACCACTGCGGTGGCATTGGCAGCGGCCTTAAAGGCAGAGCGCTGCGAGCGCTATACCGATGTTGAAGGCATCTATACCACCGACCCCCACCTCCTCCCCAAAGCCCGCAAGTTGCGCGACATTAGCTATGAAGAGATGCTGGAGATGGTGACTTATGGCCTTAAAGCCGTTCAGCCGCGCGCTGTCGAGCTGGCGGAGGCATATGATATTCCCTTGCTGGTGGCGTCCAGCTTCAACAATAACCCCGGTACGTTGATTCACAAAGAGGTGACTATGGAAATTCGTAACAAAGTAAGAGGCATCGCCCACGACCTTGATGTCGCCAAAATAACCATCCTCGGTATTCCCGACAAACCCGGTATTGCCGCGCAGATTTTCGTGCCTCTGGCTAAGGCTGGCATCAGTATTGATACCATCGTGCAGAACGCCAGTGTTAAAAAAATCACTGACCTTACCTTTACGGTAGCCCAGAGCCAGCTGGCTGGCGCCATGAAGGTCGTTGAGCCAATCGCCAAGTCTATCGGTGCCCGCCGCTGCATTGGCGACCCCAAGTGGGGCAAAGTCAGCATCATCGGCTCGGGGATGCAAAATACGCCGGGTTATGCCGCCCGCATGTTCGATGCTTTAAGCAAAGCCGGCATTAACATCGAGTTGATTACAACGTCAGAAATACGGATAACCTGCATCATTGAAGAAGGCAAGGTAAAAAACGCAGTTAAAGCCTTACACCAGGCTTTTGAACTGGATAAAAAGTCGTAAAAATACCCCTTATTGGGGGTGAGGGAAACAAAAGGGCAGGTTTCAAGCCTGCCCCATGTTTTTTGTTAGACTGTCAGGAAACAAAGCGTAAATCCTCAATAGAGTATCTGCGCAATTGCGCAAAAGAGTAATTGAGGAAAAGAGTAAATAGCTTCGCTAGACCGCGATTACCTCTTTAACTTCCGGCACTTCCTGCTTCAAGATTCTCTCAATGCCGTTCTTCAACGTCATCGTAGAATGTGGACAGCCAGCGCACGCGCCGACAAGTTTTACCTTAACGGTTCCGCCCTCTATCCCCACCAGCTCTACATTGCCCCCGTCCCGCACTAAATATGGGCGGACTTTATCTAAAACTTCCTTCACTTTTTCTTGCATTTTGAACGCAACTCCTTTAAAATTTATACAAGGCTACTATGTAAATTTTAGCTATTATCTAATCTATTTGTCAAACAAGGCAATATTTGGGCTAGAACCCCTTGAATGGCTGATTTCCCTGATGTAGAATATATCAACTTATATAGACTTATATAAATTTTTCGGGGTAAAAAAATGGTGCGTGAAGACGAAAAACAGATAAGGTATAAAGAGGAGCGCAGCAAGGAAGCCATCGATATGGCGATGCAGGCGCGCTGGCAGGAAGCTGTTGAAGTCAACAAGGAAATTATCGCCCAGTTCCCGGAAGATGTTGATACTTACAATCGTCTGGGACGAGCTTATATGGAGTTGGGACAATACAAACTCTCCCGCGAATCCTACCAGAAGGCGGTGGCGCTGGATAAATATAACGCTATTGCCAACCGTAACCTGCGCCGCCTCAACGACCTCAAAGGCGCTGGCAAGACTGAAGTCGAAACAGATAAAGTTGAACCCCAGAAGTTTATCGAAGAAATTGGCAAGGCTGGCGTCGTAATTCTTGAGGAATTAGCGAAAAAAGAAAAGCGTGCCAGCACCGTCGCCGGCGATAAAGCTGTATTGAAGATTGACGGCTCTTACCTCGTGGTAGAAAACAGACGCGGCGAATATCTGGGCAGGGTTGAACCGAAACATGCCCCCCGCCTTATCCGTTTAATCCTCGGGGGCAATAAGTATTCAGCCATCGTTGTTAAATCCACGGCGGAGGGCATGACCGTCATGGTCCGCGAGACCTATCAAGAGCCCTCCCAGGTCGGCAAGCTTTCCTTCCCGCCCAAGGGGATGGAGGAATTTCGCGCCTATGGCAGCGATAAACTCACCAAAATCGAGGGCGAAGAAGAGGAGGAATCCGGTTATACCATTGTCGGGGGCGATGAAGTAGAAGTGCTGCCGGAAGAACACGAAGTAGCCGAAGATGACACCGGTAACGAGGACGAATAGGAGGTCCATAAACTGATGATATCGGGCACTGTTAAACCAGTCAATATCGAAGAAGAAATGAAGAGCTCATACCTCGATTATGCGATGAGCGTTATTGTCTCGCGCGCTCTGCCGGATGTCCGCGACGGTTTAAAGCCCGTCCACCGCCGCATCCTCTTCGCCATGAACGAAATGGGTTTGCATTATAACGGGCCTACCCGCAAAAGCGCCCTTGTCGTCGGCGAAGTGCTGGGTAAATATCACCCGCACGGTGATACTTCTGTCTATGATGCTATGGTCCGTTTGGCGCAGGACTTTTCCATGCGCTATCCGCTTATATTCGGCCAGGGCAACTTCGGTAGCGTGGACGATGACCCCCCTGCCGCTATGCGCTACACCGAAGCGCGTCTGGCGAAAATTGCCGAGGAAATGCTCGTCGACATTGAAAAAGAGACTGTCGACTTCATGCCGAACTACGATGACAGCCGCCAGGAGCCTACCGTACTGCCCGCCCGCCTCCCCAATCTCCTGCTTAATGGCAGCTCCGGCATCGCCGTTGGCATGGCCACCAACATCCCGCCCCATAACCTCAGCGAGGTCTGCGATGCTACCACCTATTTTATTGATAATCCCCAGGCCACTATCGAAGAGCTTGGTAAATTTGTTAAAGGGCCCGATTTTCCCACCGCCGGTATTATCCAGGGACGCGAAGGCATCAACAACGCCTACGCCACCGGCCACGGCAAAATCGTTGTCCGCGCCCGGGCACACATCACTAACATATCCGCCGGCGGCAAGCGCCAGATTATCGTTAGCGAGCTGCCTTACCAGACCAATAAGGCGGCGCTCGTTGAAAATATCGCCGAGCTGGTTAAGGACAAAAAGATTGAAGGCATCAGCGACCTGCGTGATGAATCCGACCGACAGGGCATGCGCATCGTCATCGAACTTAAAAGAGAGGTCATGCCGGAACAGGTGCTTAACAATCTGTTTAAGCATACTGCCATGCAGTCGTCCTTTTTCGTCAACATGCTCGCTCTGGTAGATGGCCAGCCCAAGGTAATCAGCCTTAAGGAAGCCCTCCAGCATTATATTGAATTCCGCCAGGTGGTCATTACCCGGCGTACCAAATTCTTACTCAAACAGGCGGAAGCCCGCGCTCATATTTTAGAAGGATTGAAAATTGCGCTGGACCATATCGACGCCATTATCAAGACCATCCGCGAATCGGAGACGGCTGAAGAAGCGCGTAAAAACCTGATGGCCCGGTTCAAGCTCTCCCAGCTGCAGACACAGGCTATACTTGATATGCAGTTACGGCGTTTGGCCGGACTGGAAAGAAAAAAGATAGAAGACGAATATGCCGAGGTTATTAAAAACATATCCTACCTTAAAGACCTGCTGGCTAATCCCAAGAAAATTCTTTACCTTATCAAGGATGATGTGACCGAGCTTAAGTCCAAGTACGGCGATAAGCGCCGCACGGAGATTCTCGACCAGGGCAAGCTCGATTTTACCGAAGAAGACCTTATCCCCCATGAAAGGGTCGTAGTCACTTTAAGCTCCCGCGGCTTTATTAAGAGGATACACGCCCGCCTTTATGCTTTACAGCATCGCGGCGGCAAGGGCATTATCGGGCAGGTGACCCGTGAAGAAGATGCGGTGATGATTTTAACCGTAGCAGACACCCACGACGACCTCTTCTTCTTCACGGATAAAGGCAAGGTCTATTATCTTAAAACCCACGAAATCCCCGCCGGCGCTACTCGCACCTCCAAGGGTCTGGCGGTAATTAACCTCATTTCCATCTCCGAGGGCGAAAGAGTCACAGCAATGGTCGCCACCACCGGCTTGATGAAGGGCACTTTTATGGTGATGGCTACCAAGATGGGTGAGATTAAAAAGACACCGGTGGATAACTTTACTACCGTGCGCAGCAGTGGCCTTATCGCTATGGACTTGGAGCCGAGCGATGAGCTGGTGTCCGTCTGCTTGGCTACTGATAAAGACGACGTTATCATCGCGACGCGTAAAGGGCAATCGATACGTTTTGATGTTAAAAGTCTCCGCTCCGCCTCCCGCACCTCCGGCGGTGTGCGTGGTATGCGTCTAGCTCAAGGCGATGCCGTCATCAGCATGGACCGCGCCGACAAGGATGGCTATGTCCTCGTGGTAACAGAAAACGGCTATGGCAAGGTTACACCGGTTGACGAATATCCCCAGCAGCACCGCGCCGGCAGTGGCGTGCGCACTTTCAAAATCGTCGATAAGACCGGCGACGTTACCGCCTTCCGAGTGGTTAATCTCAGGCAGCAGGTAATGCTCGTCTCCGCCGACGGCATGATGACCCGCACGCCGGTTAAGGAAGATGACCCCCGTAAGGGCATCACTACGCAGGGACGCAGTACCCAGGGCGTTAAGGTAATGACGCTGGAGCCAGCCGACCGCCTTGTGGCCATTACCACCTTTGAAGAAGAAGAGGACAAGAAAAGCTAACCGTCAGCTCTTTTTCGCCAGGCAAATCTCGGTCTGTTCCAGGCCGCAGGCGTTGCAGGCATTAATGCGACAGTCGGGCGTTTCCTGGCAATCCATAGCTTTTTGATATTCCCGCTTTAAAAACTCTTCCGTTACCCCTGCGTCAATGTGCGACCATGGTAATATCTCGTCAAGCGAACGCTCGTGGCTGGCGTAAAATCCCGGTTCAATTTTACAGTCCTTAAAAGCCTGCAGCCATTTGGTGTGGTCGTAAAGCTCACTCCACGCGTCAAAACGGCAGCCCAGCTCCCAGGCGCGCCGAATTACCTTGCCTACCCGTCTGTCCCCCCGCGCCATTACTGCCTCCAGCAGGCTAACGTTCGGGTCGTGCCAGGCCAGCCTCACGCCCTTTTGCTGGAGGTATTTCTGCAGGAGCTCTTGCTTGGTTTTTAGAGTTGACTCATCCTCCTGTTTACTCCACTGGAAGGGCGTGTGCGGTTTGGGGATGAAGGTGGCAACACTCACTCTTATCATTGGTTTCCTGCCGCTGGCTTTTTTCCCTTGGGCGCGCACCTTTTCCACCAAAGTGATGATGCCGGCGACGTCTTCCATCGTTTCCGTGGGCAGACCGACCATGAAGTAGAGCTTAAAAGACGTCCAACCCCGCTCGAAGGCTTTCCCCGCCGTCTCCAGCAGGCTTTCGTCCGTGATGTTTTTATTAATCGCCCGCCGCAGCCTTTCACTGCCGGCCTCCGGCGCAAAGGTTAAGCCTGTCCGACTCCGCGTCGGCAGCGACGCCACCAGCTTTACCGAGAAATCATCCAGCCTTAACGAGGGGAGCGATAGCGCTATCTTGGGGTACTTTTGTGCCAGTTTAGCCACCAGCTTATCGACACCGGTATAATCGCTGGTGTTCAATGATACCAGCGAAATCTCGTCATAGCCGCAGTTGTTGATGATTTCCCCCGCCGCCTGGATAACCTCTTCGTGGAGGCGCTCCCGCACGGGACGATATATCATGCCGGCCTGGCAGAAGCGGCAGCCGCGGCTGCAACCACGCTGTACCTCGATGGCGCCGCGGTCGTGTGTTACTTCGATGAATGGCACCACCGGCTTAACTGGGGGCGTTGGCAGCTTGGCGACCAGTCTGCGCTTAATCTTGGCTTTAGCCGCCGGTGCGTTGGGGGTGATGCTTTTTATTAAGCCGTCTTTAGCGTACTTGACGTCGTACAGACTGGGGACATAGACGCCCTCAACCGTCGCCAGCTTATGCAAAAGCTCTTTTTTGCCCCGCCCCTTTTCCCCCCGCCATACTTCGAGAAACTCAAGAATTACCTCTTCCCCGTCGCCAATAATAAAAGCGTCGATGAAGTCCGCCATCGGCTCCGGATTTAACGTGCAGGTTCCCCCGGCGATTATGATGGGGGAAGATTCGTCTCTCTCCGTCGCTAAAACGGGTATCCCCGCCAGGTCCAGCATGTTGAGTACATTAGTGTAACCCAGCTCATACCCCAGCGAAAACCCGATGATGTTGAAGTCCTTAAGTGGCCGCTGGCTTTCCAGGCTGAATAGGGGGATTTTGTTTTCGCGCAGCGCCGCCTCCATGTCTACCCACGGCGCGTAAACTCTCTCCGCCAAAACGTCCGCCTCTCTATTAAGTATGTCGTAGAGGATGGGTATCGCCATGTTGGACATCCCGATTTCGTAGGTGTCCGGGTAAGCCAACGCAATCTTTATGGGGATGGCGTCCCAGTCTTTAACGACGCTGTTCCACTCCCCGCCACTATAACGCGCTGGTCGAATTATCTTGTGAAGAATTTCGTTGTTGAGCAAATTATCCCCCTCCCGACGTTAAAATTATAGGGGTTAATGAGGTACAGGAGCAAATATGGGATATTGTTATGAGGGAGTCCTGATTTGTGGTAACATGATTCATCACAAAGAAGTTTTTCTATTAAGGGAGGTAATTTATGGGAAAAATCGCTTCTTTAATTAATAAACTTCATATGTTGATTTATTCTATTAATCTTGGAAGGCTTATGATAAACCTCTACTCTCTTGAGTTTGTCCTTCGTACTTTTCTATTAATGAATGATATCGGACTTGAAAAAACTACCACATTTACACAAAGTATATACACAATGAAAATAGGTCAGGAAGTAGAAAATAATCTATTTATAAAGTTCGATTATCTTTCAGAGTTGATTAATGAATACAACGATTTAGTCTCGTCATTATGTTCATATCCTGATGAGCTTAAAATTGATAATAAAATAGTGCGTTTTAGGAACACTCTAGTTCATGGCCATGTCTTTTATAAAGAACCATCTCCTCCATTTACTACAATGCTTTTACTAAAATTTAATAAACCTAAACGTAATAAAACTACAAGCAAAAGAAAACTGATACTCAATGAAGCTATGACAAATGATTGGTTTAATAAAAATATCAAATGGATACAAGATGAATATAAAAAGGTTGTAGAAGCTTGTAGGAGAAAAAATCCCAAATCAATTGGTTAAACAAAGGTCAAGTTAGAAAAAACTATTATTGATATGGGTATGAATAACCTACATCTTTATCTTCGTCACCCTCTCCCTCTTCGCTTTAGGTGACCCCGGCACTCTGAACTTCTTATTATCGATGCGTGGTACGGCTGTTTCTACTGACCTATCTGCTCGCGGCGCCCACTCGTAAGGGACGCGATAGGCACGATAAATCAGATTGAACTTGAGCATACGATGCTGGTACGGGCTGACGTATTCCCAGACTATCTCCTGCTCCTTTGTCACCTCGATAATCCGCCCGATGTTGCCTTCCGTTATCAGCGTGTTGCCGTTGGGTAAGCGCTGCGAGGAGCTGACGAAGGCGCTATAGAGACGGCTCAAGCCGGGTCCGGGCAGGGGGTATTGCCACTTGATATCGAGGGTTATCGGGTCTAGCTCCAACACCCTGGAAGAATCCCGCCGGGCGTTATCAATCCCCTCGGGCGCGCCGGGATTAGGCGCGCCGTAGCCGGCTGCCCCGCCGTTATCAAATATCAGGATGTTACCTTCGCCCAGGAGCCCCCGCGGTATCATATGCGCATGGTGTTGCCCGATGATTTGCCCTATTTTCTGCAGGGTTTTGGTGGCGGTGAAATAAGGACCCAGCTGCCAGACGATTTTGCGCGTTTTCCTATCAATGATGGCGGTAATGTTTGTTTGGCGCCCGTCCCAGATAATATTATCCGGGTGAAAGCGCTTATCACCATTATCGTAATGTTTGTTTGGCCCCAGCGTGGACATCGAGTTCATGTGCATCCAGTCGCCCATACCCCCGCCCGCCGGTTTTATGCCTGGGTTGCGCTTTATAATTTCTTTGGCTTGAGTGTCAAAACCCATTTCCTCGAAGTGCTCGCTGCAAACCCACTCCCAGGTAATCTTGCCCCGCCCATCCACCTCGATAATAACATCATCCACCAGTGGTTTTTCGCTTATTTTCAAATTGGTGAGATTCTTGTGGCATAATATCAAAGTCTTGCCGCCAGATTTTGCTTCCATGCCGGGGACGTAGTAACCGACGGGATTGCCCTCCCGCTGATAGTCGTGGTGCTGGCGTGCCATCCAGCGCGGCGGCTGGCGTGGGTCTTTCACCAGCTCATATTTATCAAACTTCCAGACAATATTGCCTTTCCAATCAAC
>JBGOXC010000186.1:0-3261 GCA_041478935.1 Dehalococcoidia bacterium | reverse complement strand
CCGGGCGCCCGTAGCATTAAAACTTTTACTTTACTCATCTTAATCCTACCATCTTAAAGGTTTTTGCCAGGCTTCTTTCAGTTCATCAACATCAGCTTTAATGATAGCTTTATTGTTAAGCGCTATTACCTCTAGCTTTTTATCCTTCGTTACGCGCCCAATTTCCGCGAAAGCTACGCCAGACAAAGCTTTTTCAAATCGTTCCTTATCTTTAGGAGCTATCTCCACCAGAAATCGCGTGTTGGATTCTGAAAAGAGTATAAAGTCGTCGCGCTCGATATTCTCGGCTAAGGGTACGTTCTTTACCTCAATCTTCATGCCGAGTCCACCGGCAAAAGCCATCTCGGCTGCCGCCACTCCAATACCCCCCTCGCTTAGGTCATGGCAGGCTTTAACCAGTCCTTTTTTCATGGTTTTAGCCAGAGCGTTCATCATTTTTTTACCCTTCTTCGGGTGGACTTTAGGGACGCTGTTGCCGATATACCCGCGTATTGCATAGTAATGCGAGCCGCCGAGTTCTCTATATGTAACGCCGACGATATAAATCAGGTCGCCTGCCTGTTTGCAGTCCATCGAGACGGCTTTTTTAATATCATCCATCACGCCCATGGCGGAAATGAGCAGTGTGGGCGGGATACAGATGCTTTCCTTGCCTGTTTCGTACTCATTGTAGAGGCTGTCTTTGCCGGAGATGAAGGGTGTACCATAAACGCTGGTAATGTCGTAGCAGGCTTGCGCCGCCTGCACTAGAGCGCCCAACCGATCGGGCTTTTCTGGGTTGCCCCAGCAGAAGTTATCCAGCAGGGCTACCTCATCCAGGCTGCCGCCCACCGCGATGACCTGCCTTAATGCTTCGTCGATGGCGGAGGCAGCCATCCAGTAGGTATTAATGTCGCCGTACTTGGGATTGATGCCGTTAGAGATGATAATACCTTTCTTAGAGTCAGCCACCGGGCGGATGACGGCGGCATCGCCGGGACCATCGTTAGATGCCCCTACCAGCGGCTTGAGTACGCTGGTGCCCTGCACCTCGTGGTCGTACTGGCGGATGACCCATTCCTTGCTGCAGACATTCCAGGAGCCCAGTATCTTCTTCAGGTCCTCCGTTAGGTCGTCGGGTTGGGCGAAGTCAGGCTCTGGATTAAGTGTTGGCTGCCATAAGGCATCGCGTTCCAGCTGTGGCAAACCGTTATGCAGGAACTCCATATCCAGGTCGCACACCAGATTGCCGTTATAATAAAGCTGGAGTCGTTTATTGTCGGTAAACTCGCCGATGACGCTGGCTTCCACGTCTTCTTTCTTGAAAATCGCCATCAATTGGTCGATTTTATCCGGCGGTACTGCCAGCAGCATTCTTTCCTGCGATTCTGATACCCATATTTCCATATACGAAAGCCCTACATATTTAAGGGGCACTTTTTCTAAATTAATGCGTACGCCGGTTTCCTCCGCCATTTCACCGACAGCGGAAGAAAGTCCACCGCCCCCGCAGTCAGTAATGCGACGGTATAGCCCTAGCTCGCGCGCCTGGATAATGGCGTCCAGCGCTTTCTTTTCCACAATTGGGTTACCGATTTGCACCGAGCTTTGGGAGAGAGTTTCCGACTGCTTATCCAGTTCGCCGGAAGCGAAGGTAACGCCATGAATGCCGTCGCGCCCTGTTTTACCCCCCGCCACCACCACGAGGTCGCCTGGCTGCTGCATACCCTTCTGGCTCATGTTTTTCGGCATGATGCCGACCGTACCGCAGTAGACTAGCGGATTGCCAATGTATCGTTCGTCGAAGAAAATCGACCCGTTGGAGGTAGGGATACCCATGCGGTTGCCATAGTCGGCCACGCCCGCTCTTACCCCTTTAAAAATGCGGCGTGGGTGTAGTACGCCTTTGGGCAGCTTATCATAAGGATAGTCCGGGGGACCGAAGCAAAAAACATCGGTATTGAGGATGGGGAAGGCGCCCAACCCCGTGCCCAGCGGGTCGCGTATCACCCCACCGATGCCCGTCGCTGCCCCGCCGTAGGGCTCCACTGCCGAGGGGTGATTATGCGTCTCCACTTTAAAACAGACGGCATACCGCCCATCGAAGTCAATGACGCCGGCGTTATCGTTAAACACGGAAAGGCACCACGGCTTATTCAGCTCGCGCGTCACCTTCATCACCGTGCTTTTCATCAGATTATCAATTGTTTTTTTGCCAAGGGTGATTTTGGCTTTAAAGGTCTTATGGATGCAGTGTTCCGACCATGTTTGCGCCAGCGTTTCCAGCTCGACGTCGGTGGGCTGGCGGCCCAGTTTCTTAAAGTAGTCCTGGATAATGCACATCTCCTGGATGTTCAGCCAGAACCTGCCCTGGCTTAACTCCATCAGGGCTTTATCGTCCATGCGGGCGATGTCTATGTTTTCCAGCTTAAATTTATAAGTGGCGGAGGGTAAAGCCACCGCTTCCTTATGGGCGACGATGTGCTGGACGACGCTATTAACCAGCAGCTTGTCGCAGATGGACTTCAAAGTATCATCAGAAATATCGCCCCAGAGCAGGTATTTTTTAGCCGTCCTTATGGCCGTTATGGTAGTGATGCCGAGGTCTCTAATGCCCTTTTTAACGCTATCTTCCACCGGGTCCATGACGCCGGGATTATAGGCAACCTCAACCAGCCGGGCGCCTTTAGGAGCGGGGCTTTCCTGTGTTGTATACTCTTCCACAATCGGGTCGGTAACCAGTTCTCGGCAAATCAACCGCAGTTCATTATCATTAAGTGTGCCTTCCAGCAAATAAATGCTGCTGACCTTAGCTTTGTTGACCGATATAATGCCGAGGTCGAAGATATCCTTTTGTAGCCCTTCTGAGCGCGGGTCGGCGAAACCCTCTTTTACCGAGACCTCTATGCGATACACAGCTTCCTTCCTTTACTCATACTTGTGCTACGCTTTTTTCAATCCGCCCTACTAAAAACGTTATCCAGCGGCTGGGCTCCTTTGTCTGACCGAAGTCAAAATTAGTATAAACCATATCTGTAGACTCGGCAAAGTACCGTCCGTCCTGGGCTTTGGCGTGCACGTAATCCAGCATATTTTGAAAAGTTTTTTGTTTAATGGCATAAGGGAAAAGCGAAAGCGCGTCCAGCACCCGCAGGATGCCGTACTTTACCGCCGGGTATTGCAGGCTGCGAAAGCGTTTGCCCACCCCGAACCCATAGATGTTATTCCCCACCTCCCAGTGCGCCAGCAAATGGTCGATGGCTTTATAAAGTTTAGGATTCT
>JBGOXC010000099.1:0-5464 GCA_041478935.1 Dehalococcoidia bacterium | reverse complement strand
TTCACCCCAAAGCTAAAACCCAACCAGAAAATTTTTTTCTTGATACAATTCGTTTTAGCCTAAAACCAAGGGGGAGCCTGAACTCCCCCTCTTTAAATCACCTTGAAGGCTTACTTATCATATTCACCGGGCGCGTCTGGCAGCCCGCATTCCTCGTCCTTGCATTCCGCGCCGGCGGGCTTGGCCCGCCACTTATCTACCGGAGCGCTGCCGGAATAGGCATAGTCCGACGCTTTCCATAAGGGGCTCGTCTCCCCGCCCACGACGATGATATTGATGTTATCCGGGTTATGATATGGAGCTATCAGTGCGTCGTCCGGGAGCTTCTTCCATGAAGCATAGGGCTCCACGCCTTTATATGCTTCGGAGGCGATGAGCATATCGATATAGTCGGTCTTCCAGAACTGCCCGTTCGGCATCTTGATATTTTTAGATAGATGCTTGCAGAAGTCTTGTTTAGTTTTAAATCCCTCGTTCTCCTTCAGGTTCCGCGCCACCAGCGGGTCCATGATGATCGTCGCCGAGGAATTAAGCGGCGGCATGACCGCTAGCTCGATATTCAGCTCTTCCGTTATTGACCGATTAGATGCCGCGCCGGTGCTGTTCAGGAAAGACCACCCGCGGAAAATGCTGACCACGCTCTCCTCTGCTTTAAAGCCCCTGGTCACGTGGAAAGGCTCCCAAACGCTCCGCTCCTCATTCTCGGCACAGCACATATTATTATAGGTATGGTTATTCCCCTGCGAGCTCCACAGGGTCTGCCGGGGTTTAGCGAATCCGTGGGCGACGCTCATCAATGTCCAGGCTCGGCCGAGCACGGAATTCGCCTGGTTCACCGCGCTGAACGCGCCGATGCCGCAGTTCATGCCGATTTCATTGCGGATGGGACCATTCACTAAAAGCATCGCTTCAAAGGGCGTCGTCGAAGGCATTAGCGATGACTGCCTGGTAGCGGCGATAGCCAGTATCACCGGGAAGTATTCCGGCCTGGCGCCGGCCATGACGGCAATCACAGCAATATTTTCGACGGTATATTTAACCATTTCTCTAGTATCGAACTTGAATGATTCGGCCACAATTTCGTCCGGAGCAGCGCTGGTGCCGGAGAGCATTTTCTTTATCCGCTCCTCAGTAGGCAGAATGATTGGCAAGCCATCCGTCCACCCTTTTTCGTAAAACAGGCGCTGCAGATTATCTTCCGTATCCGGCTTAAGGAACTTTTCGGCGAGGCTGATTTTTATCTCGATTTGAGGTCCCGTCGTTTTGGCTTCCTTAATCGGTTTGGTCAACACATCAATGATTTCGTCGATGACAGGCTTGCCTGTATCCGGGTCATTGCCGACGATATATTTATCAAGGGCTTCCGGAGATAAGCCAATGACTGGATGCGGTGTATAAATGAAAGGTATCATCTGTTTGGTGGCACGCTGATTTTCATCCGCCACGCTCTTGAACTGGTAGGTGGAGACGGGGGCAACAGGGATGCCATAAGCCCCTTCGAGTTTTCTGCTACCGGCGGCGACCCCGCCGACGCAGCCCGGTCAGCCAGCCACCCCAAGGACTACGGCATTGCCTTTTACCTTAACTTCCTCCCAAAGCTCATTGTTATCATCCATAAACACATTGCCCGGTTTCCGCTTACGGATGGTAGTGACAGACGGCATGTTCTCTTTGAACCACTTCTGCAACTGCAACATAAACTGATAGCTGCCGCCAAAGCCGGTATCTACTAGATAAACGGTTTTGTTCTCCAGTTTGTCCAGCCGTTTGGCAAAAGAAGCTGGAATCGGCGGAGGCGGTGCCATGGGCCCACCCCTGCCGGGCGGGGGCGTACCCCTACCCGACGGCGCCGCGCCCATAAAGGGTGGAAGCCCGCCAGCACTTATCTGAACGCCAACTTCGGGGTTCATCACATTATCGAGTAATTGAATGGTCATGATATTCCTCCGTTTGATTATTCACAGTCCCAATACATCATTAGCTAAACGGCGGCCGGTAGTCTTTGACCCACGATAAGTCCGGTCTGGCTTTCCCCCAACCGGCTTCGGAGGCGCCTTCCATCATGGGATTGGGGTGCTGCCTCATTTCTTCTCCGCGTTTTTTGTTCAGCTCTGCCTGCCGCTTCATGCCTTCAGGAGTGGTGAAATTTACCATCCGTTCCACGATTCCCCGCATCATCTTTTCCGGCTCCGGCATCGGTATGACATAGAGCACATCGTTTTCAATCCCTTTCTTAAAGATGTGCGCTAGCTCTACGGGGTCGATGCCAAAGGAATAATGGTGATGCATAAAGGCGATGGTTTTTTCATTAGTATTATAGCCGGTGTTTTCCAAGCTCTTGGGCCGAGTATACGAAGATTCACCGATGTTCGACCGAATACCGCCTGGGCATAAACATGAAACACCGATATTATAGGGCTTAAGCGCCTGATAATAGCTCTCCATAAGATTAATAACTGCGGCTTTGGCGGCAGAGTACGGAGCGCATCCGGACGTCCCTATCAAACCTCCGACAGAGGCAACGGTAGCGATATGGCCGGGTCGGCCAGACTTTATCATCCTCGGGACGAAGGTCACCATGCCGTTGATGACGCCGCCGAGGCAGACGCCCATAACCCAATCGTAATCTTCAAACGTCGAAGCTTCCGCCGGACCAAAGGCGTTCACGCCTGCTGTGTTGAATAATAGCTGGGGCGGACCCCCGAATACCTTTTCTACCTCGTCGGCGGCAGCGGCGTAGGCTTTTCTATCAGTAATATCCAGTTTGATGGTATGAACCTGAACTTTTTTATCTTTAAAATACGCCTTGGCTTCGTCCAGGTGGTCCTGGCGAATGTCTGCAATCACAATCTTGCAGCCCGCCTCGGAAAAAACCTTTGCCTGCCCCAGGCCGGCGCCAGAAGCCCCACCGGTGATAAATGCAACCTTACCAGTAAAATCTTTCATCATTCCCTCCGATATATTGTTATATAGCGTAATATAATTGGTAATATTTTGCAACTATTTTATAACGGTTCTATTCCCCGGCTTTTTTCTTAAGCTCATACAACTTATTTAAAGCCTCTAGGGGCGTCAGGGAATTGATATCTATATTGTCTAAAGCCTTTTCCAATTCTGATTTCTCCCCGAAGAGTGGCATTTGCGCTTCTTTTTCCTTTTTCTTAAGTGGTTTGGCTTGTTTGCCGTCGCTTTCCAGCTCATATAAAACCTCGCGGGCGCGGTGGAGCACCGCCTTGGGCAGGCCAGCCAGCTGTGCCACGTGGATGCCATAACTTTTATCCACGCCGCCGGGGACGATTTTATGCAGAAAGATAACCTTGCCCGCCTCCTCAATTACAGCGACGTTAAAGTTTTTTACTCGAGGGAGGTAGGCAGCCAGCGAGACCATTTCATGGTAGTGGGTGGCAAAGACCGTCCGTGCGCCTAAGCCTTTAAAGTTATGGATGTATTCGGCAACGGCGCGGGCGATGGAAAGTCCGTCATAGGTGCTGGTGCCCCGCCCGATTTCATCCAGGATGAGGAGGGAGCGGGGGGTGGCGTTATTCAGAATATTGGCGGTCTCGACCATTTCCACCATGAAGGTGGACTGCCCTGCGGCAAGGTCATCCCGCGCGCCGATGCGCGTAAAAATGCGGTCGACAATGCCGATGCGGGCGGAAGATGCGGGAACAAAGCTGCCGATTTGCGCCAGCAAAACGATTAAAGCCACCTGTCTTAAGTAGGTGGACTTGCCGGACATGTTGGGTCCGGTCAGGACGATAAGCTGGACGTCGTCGTTAGAAAGGAAAATATCATTGGGGACGAAGGTGCCGTCCGTCAGGCTTCTTTCGACCACCGGGTGGCGTCCTTCCTTAATATCGATGATGTTGCCGCCGTCCAGAGCGGGGCGGACGTAATTATTGCGCACCGCGACCTCCGCTAAAGAGGAAAAGACGTCCAGGTGCGCCAGGGCGCTTCCTAAAGCTAAAACTTTATCACTTTCCGCGGCTACTTGCCGGCAGACGCGATGGTACAAATCCGTCTCCATCTGCTCGATACGGTCGCGGGCGTTGAGAATCATCGATTCGTACTCTTTAAGCTCCGGCGTGAAGAACCGCTCGCCGTTAACGAGGGTCTGCTTGCGGATAAAGTCCTCCGGCACTTGCTTGAGGTTGGCGTTGGAGACCTCGATGTAGTAGCCGAAAATGTTATTAAAGCCCACCTTCAAGTTTTTGATGCCGGTACGCTCGCGCTCCTTAAGCTCTAAACCGGCGAGGTATTTTTTAGCACTGCCGGAGACTTCCCGCAGGTTATCCAGTTCCTCGGAGAAGCCGCGCTTGATTACCCCGCCCTCTCCCAGACTTGAGGAAGGCTCATCAACGATGGCTTTTAAGATTAAGTCGATGGGTGCGGGGATGGGCTTAAGCTCGTCTTTCAGCCAGTCGATAGCGCCGTCACCGGTTTCGATGATTTCTTTAAGCTTCGGGATGGCTTCCAGGCTGTGGCGAAGCGTGACCAATTCACGGGGGATAGCAATTTCGCTACGGACGCGGTTGATAAGCCGCTCCAAATCGGCGACGTTTTTCAGCATTTCGATGATTTTACGCCGCTCAAGTGTCTTATCCACAAACCAGCCGATGGCGTCCTGCCTTTTGTTGAGAGCGGTGACGTCCAGCAGGGGCTGGCCCAGCCACTTTCTTAAGAGCCGGCCACCCATTGGAGTTTTAGTGGCGTCGATGACCGAGAGCAAAGAGCCTTCTAAAGCGCCAGACCGTGCGCCCTGGAAAATCTCTAAGTTGTGCTGGGTTTGTACGTCCAGGGCCATGAAACCATCCGTAGCGTAAGTGGTTAAGCGCGTAAGCTGTCCCTTGACGGTCTTTTGCGTCTCCCCGATGTAGTAGACAATGGCGCCGGCCGAGCGAATGGCTAAAGGCAGGTGAGCACAACCATAACCCTCCAGTGTAGCGACGCCAAAGTGGTCGAGCAAGGCCTGGCGGGCAACCTCAAGGTCGAAGCGGTAGCTGTCCAGTCGGGTAATATTGCCGTTTAGTCCTAAGGCATCAATATCTGCCTTCTCTGCGGCAATGACCTCGGAGGGATTAAGGCGCTCCAGCTCGGTTTTAGCGCGGGCTAAAGGCAACTGCGTGACGGCGAACTCGCTGGTGGTGATGTCCACAAAGGCCAGACCGACCTCCCCTTCACCCACCACAACGCTCACCAAGTAGTTATTGGTCTTGCTGTTGAGGAGGCTCGGCTCGACGACGGTGCCGGGCGTGACCAGCCGGACAACATCCCGCTCCACCAGCCCTTTAGTTTCGCCGGGTTTAGTGAGCTGCTCGCAGATAGCGACCTTGTAGCCGCGGTTGATGAGCTTGGCAAGATAGCCATCCAGCGCGTGATAAGGGATACCGGCGAGGGGAATCTTGTTGCCCTTGCCCATCTCCCGCGAGGTGAGGACAATCTCCAACTCTTTGGAGGCGACGCG
>JBGOXC010000123.1:0-4778 GCA_041478935.1 Dehalococcoidia bacterium | reverse complement strand
CGTTGGTGTTGTAATTGGCGTTATAGTGGGGTGGCTTGTCTTTGGCACCTGGCTGTTTATTTTTACTACCAGTGTCCTGAAAAAGAAGCAGCACATTGGTCAAACGTCAATGGTTGGCGCCACCGGTCAAGCAGTGGGCAAGCTCTCGCCCGATGGGATGGTGAAAATACGTGGTGAGCTGTGGCGTGCTATCTCGGAAGAGGGCGATATCCTTCCCGACGAAGATATCATCGTAACCGGCGAGAAGGGTTTAAAACTCTTGGTGCGTAAAACCCCTAAACGTTAAAGAGGAAAGTGACCACGTCCCCATCTTGTATAAGGTATTCCTTCCCCTCCACCCGCAGTATTCCCTTTTTCCTTGCCTCGGCGATGCTGCCGCACTTAACCAGCTCATCGAGGCTGATGCACTCCGCGCGGATGAACCCCTTTTCCATGTCCGTGTGGATTTTTCCCGCGGCTTTCTGGGCGGGTGTTCCCTTTTTAATCGCCCATGCTCTCACCTCGCTGGAAACCATGGTGAAAAATGTTATCATATCCAGCAGTTCGTAGGACGTTTTGATGGTGCGCGCTAGCCCGGACTCTTTTAAGCTGTACTCATCGCGGAATTCCTGCGCGGCTTTTTCTTCCAGCTGCGACAGTTCCATTTCCAGCTTGCCGCAGAGTGTCACCGCCCGGCATTTGCTGTCACCGAACTGCGCGTTAAGTTCCGTTTCCAGTGCGGTTGCCTGCGCCAGCTGGTCTTCGCCGATATTTACGACAATAAGCATCGGCTTGGCGGTCAGGAACTGGTAATTGGTGACTAATCTTATCGCGGTAACATCCATGGCGAGCGTGCGCAGCGCCTTATCCTTTTCCAACTCGGTTTTGAACCCCAGCAGAATATCCTTTTCTTGCAAAAAGTTCTGCCGCTCGCCTGGTTTGGCCGCCTTCATTGATTCTTCCAGTTTTTCCAACCGGCGTTCCATTATTGCCAGGTCGGAAAAAACCAGCTCCAGGTTCAACGCTTCAATATCTCGTTTAATGTCCAGGCTGCCGTTAGGATGCGGGATACTCTCGTCCTTAAAAGCGCGGACGACGCAAATGAGACTGTCCACTGCGCTTAGTTGATTAAGCAGCTGCCCGCCGAGCCCTTTGTCTTTAGCTAAGTTTTTCACCGAAGCGCCGACGTCAATGAACTTTGCCTCGGGATAGACGACCTTGGGCGGGTGGAATATCTCCGCCAGTATCTTGAGGCGCGGCTCGGGCACATGGGCGACGCCGACGTGTTGTGTTATTCCGCCCGCGTGAGAGACGGTTTCGACTTTACCGCTGGTCAGTGCGTTAAAAACGGTGGTCTTGCCGCTCTGGCTTAAGCCTATGATGCCGACGTTGATACTCATATTGGCGATTATTCGCTAACGACTGTGTTTTGTCAAATCTGGTGCAGTGTTTCTCCCGCTATATGCTATAATTACTTAACACCGACATTAGGGGAGGTCCGCTTGCTGCACATACTCATCGGCGAGGATGATTTTTCTATCCGCCAGGCGCTGGAAGTTATTAAAAAGTCCGCTGGCGACCCCGCCGCCCTCATGCCCAACACCACGGTGCTCGAAGGCGCTAAACTCACTCTTGAGCAGCTGCGGGCTGCCTGTGAAACGGTGCCCTTTCTAGCCGACAAGCGCCTTGTCATCGTCGAGGGGTTATTGGAGCGCTTCGAACCAAAAAAGAAAAACAGTAGGAACGGTAAAAAGGGTTCCTCCCGCCAGCCCAGCCCCGTGGAAGACTGTCAGCCTATCGCAGCCGTTATTAAAAACCTCCCCCCATTCACCGAGCTGGTGCTGCTTAGCGGCGGCGGTATTAAGTCAACTAACCCTCTCCTGCACGAAATAGCCCCCAAAGCCAGAGTAACTACCTTCCCATTACTTAAAAAGCAAGAGCAGTTAACCCAGTGGATTGAAAAAAGAGTCGCCTCGCAAAGCAAATCTGGTATCTCCAAGAAAGCCGCCGACCTGATGGCTCGCCTCGTTGGCAGCGACCTCTGGACCATGGCAAATGAGATTGATAAACTGATTCTTTATACCGGCGGTCGCGCCATTGAAGAGGCAGACGTTAAAGCGGTCGTAAGCAGCGTCCAGGAAGCCAGCATCTTTGATATGGTAGACGCGATTATTGAATCTCGCGTTGCTTCGGCTCAACAGCTTTTACAGCGGCTTTTCAAACAGGGGATGACGCCGCCGCAGATAATGGCTATGTTGGCGCGTCAGGCCAGGATTATTTTTCAGGTTAAGGAGATGCGCGCTGGCGGCCGTTCTCGCGCCGATATTAAGTCCAGGCTTGGCTTAACCTCCGACTTTGTTATCAATAAGGCGTGGGAGCAGGCGGATAAATACTCGCCGTCACGCATCAAAGAGGTTTATCATAAACTCCTGGATGCAGATATTGCCGTCAAAACCGGCAAATATGATAGCCCCGAACTTGCCCTGGACGTCTTAATCGCGGAAATGGGTTTTATCCAGAAGGTCTCCGTTTAGCGTAAGGAGGAAATGATGCAGACATCGTTACCGCAGGATAGATATGTTAAAGTCGGTAATATCAACACGCGCTTCTGGCAGGCCGGGGATAAAGGCTCTGCTGTTGTTCTTGTCCACGGGCTGGGCGGCTTTATTGAAAACTGGATGTACAATGTCGAGACGCTGGCGCAGCGGCACCGCGTCTACGCCATGGACCTGGTCGGCTTTGGCCGCTCGGACAAAACCCCGCTGGTAAAAGATGTATATGTCCTGGTGCAGTTTATCAGCGACTTTATGGACACGCAAAAAATCAGTAAAGCCACTTTGGTTGGGAATTCGTTAGGGGCTGGTCTGGTCTTGCTGTTCGCTCTCCAGTTTCCGCAAAAAGTTGAAAAACTGGTACTGGTAGATAACGCCGGTATGGGACGGGATGTTATCATTGATTTTCGCCTGTGCTCGCTGCCGTACCTCGGAGAGTTACTGATTAAGCCTTCTCTCAAAGGCACGGAAAAGTTATGGAAGAAAATTGTGTATGACCCGGCTTTGGTCACCCCAGAATTGATTAAGATGTGCTATGAGTTAGGTACGCTGCCCGGTGCTACTAAATCTCTACTCTCCGTCCTGCGCTCCGGCATCAATCTCTGCGGCCAGCGTGCCACGCTTACGAAGCTTTTGCTTAAGGATTTGGGGAAAATCACCGCCCCCACCCTTATTTTATGGGGCAGGCAGGACCGCATTATCTCTGTTAAGCACGCGCAAATCGCCGTTGCCAAAATCCCCGGCGCTAAACTGCAAATCTATGATAAATGTGGTCATATGCCTATGTTCGAGCGTCCCGTGGAGTTTAATAAACTCGTGCTGGATTTCTTGGCGTAATTTTAAAATGACAAAAACAGTGTTGCAAAAGAATAAGCCGGTAATTGCCGTAGATATCGGCGGCACAAAAATTATGACTGCCCTATTTAGTGCCGATGGCAAAATGCAAACTAAATCCGTTCACCCCACCCTGGCGCAACAAGGGGTGGATGCCGTTGTTGCGCGGCTTATCTCCGGTATAAAGGATATTCTGCCTGATAACGTACCCCTTTCTCAACTTGGTGTCATCAGTATTGCCTGTGCCGGCGGCATCGATACCGCCAAAGGCATCGTCGTGACCCCTTCGCCCAACCTCCCTGGTTGGGCTGGCCTGCCCTTGTCGCAAATTATTAAAAAGAAAACAGGCGTCGTCACTCATATCGTTAACGATGCCAGCGCCGCTGCCCTCGGCGAACAGCGCTATGGAGTTGGCAAAGGCGTAAAAAACCTCGTCCTCTTCACCCTCGGCACCGGCATCGGCGGCGGCATTATCATTGACAGCAAATTATATTTGGGCGCCCGTGGTGGCGCCGCCGAGCTGGGGCATATGACCGTTGAGGCAAACGGACTTAAATGCGGCTGTGGCAATACCGGCTGCTTGGAGATGTATGCCTCCGGTACGGCGATTTCCCGGGATGCTATCAGCCGCCTGCGCCGCGGCGATAAATCCTCGCTTGTTGATATTGCGGGCGGAAAGATTGATAAAATAACGGCAGAGATGGTCGGCCAGGCTGCCCGCGGCGGCGATAAACTGGCGCAGGACGTTATTACGCGGGCGGCTTTTTACCTCGGCGTTGGCATGGTGAATATTGTCAATATCTTCAACCCAGAAATGGTGGTCATCGGCGGCGGCATGGCGGCCCTGGGTGAGATGTTTATCGCCCCGGGACGCCAGATGGTAGCGGAAAGATCATTTTCCATCAATGCGCAGTCGGCTCGTGTCGTTATCGGTTCACTCGGCAACGAGGCAGGAGTCTACGGCGCCGCGGCTTATGTTTTTGATATAAGGAGGGCTAAATGAAAATACGTAAAGCAGTTATCACCGCAGCCGGTTACGGCACGCGTTTCCTGCCGGTCACTCGCTCCCAACCCAAAGAAATGCTTCCTTTGCTGGATAAGCCCTTGATTCATTACTCGGTGGAAGAAGCGATTAAGTCCGGCATCGGCCAGATTGTCATGGTGACCTCCGCCAGCAAGCGTGCTATCGAGGATTATTTTAAGCGCTCGCCGGAACTGGAAAGCTTCCTTAAAAGCAAGGGCGAAACCGAGCTTTTGAAAAGTATGGACGAAATATCTGGTATGGCGGATTTCTGTTATGTTCTCCAGAAAGAACCGAAGGGACTCGGCGACGCGGTGTTAACCGTTAAGGTTGTCGTTGGCAACGAGCCTTTTGCTTTAATGCTGCCGGACGATATTATTGATTGTAATGTG
>JBGOXC010000159.1:0-3812 GCA_041478935.1 Dehalococcoidia bacterium | reverse complement strand
CGTATTTTCAGTCGCCGGTAAAGTAACTTTGATTGGGTGCTCTTGCCGCACCCCTCGCCGCCTTCAAAGGTAATGAAAAGAGACATTTTATCTCATCCGTTCTTTAAATATGCGCACCCTACGGTTGGGATCGCGCCCTTTACTACTGGACTTGAGGTCGTTACGCTCGGCTATCAAATGTTGCACACGCCGTATATAAGAACCTTGCGGACTTAATTCTATGGTTTCGCCGCTCTCACTAACCTGCTCCACCGCCTCTTCTGCCTCCGCCAAAGCCGATTGGAAATCATCGGGTTTTTCGCTCTCTTTAGTGGCGAATAACGTTCCCAGGAACTGCCTAATCTGCGGCGGCGAGTTACCCCGCAAAACGTAAACCGGTATATGCTCGCTTTCCGCGTCCCTGATTTTTTGCGGTCGCCTTCTATAATAGTTCTTCGAAGTCACCAGCATAGTAGCGTCGTGCAAGTTCTCCACGATGTCCAGTTTGACATTCATTTCGTGGCCAATCTGCACCACCCTCGACCGGTTCACCCCAAAGAGATGGAGTTTGATGGCTTTTGTTTCCTTGACGGTTCTTTTACCTTTTATTTCTGCAGTTTTTTCTACCCTAACTTTTTCAATTCTTACTTCGCCGTTTTCGTCCGTCCAGCGTATCTCGGTGCTGGGAGGCATATCGCGCAACAAGGCATCAACCGCTACCCCTACA
This sequence comes from Dehalococcoidia bacterium, assembly GCA_041478935.1. Lineage (GTDB taxonomy): Bacteria > Chloroflexota > Dehalococcoidia > Dehalococcoidales > RBG-16-60-22 > RBG-13-51-18. The sequence goes on along the minus strand of JBGOXC010000159.1, from coordinate 3,106 downwards.
TCCGGGTGAATCGCCACTCTATCTCTTTCCTGTATCTCTACTACGATATCAAAAGTCGGCGGCGATTTTCTCTCTAAAATAGACTTTTGCGTGCCTCGCCGTCTTGCCTCCTCATCCCCTAATGTAACTGATTGTATCCCTCCGATTAGGTCAGCGAGTGTGGGGTTCATCATCAAGTTTTCCAGAGTATTGCCGTGCGCCGTGCCGACCAGCTGCACGCCTCTTTCGGCGATGGTTCTAGCCGCCATCGCTTCCAGTTCCGTTCCGATTTCATCGATGACGATGACCTCCGGCATATGGTTTTCCACTGCCTCGATCATCACGGCATGTTGTAATGATGGTGTGGTTACCTGCATGCGACGGGCGTGCCCGATGGCGGGATGCGGTATATCTCCATCGCCAGCTATTTCGTTAGAAGTATCCACGATGATAACGCGTTTATTCACATCGTCCGCCAAAACGCGGGCAACCTCTCTAAGCATAGTTGTCTTGCCCACCCCTGGCCTCCCCAATAAAAGTACACTCTTGCCCGATTGCACTAAATCCTCAATTATCTTAATCGTCCCGAAGACCGCCCGCCCTACCCGGCACGTCAGCCCCACAACACGCCCTCTCCGATTGCGTATAGCCGAGATGCGGTGCAACGTTCTTTCAATGCCGGCGCGGTTATCATCGCCGAACTTGCTCACGCGGGCGACTACATAGTCGATATCTACTTCCTCGACCTCTTTCTTATCGAGCGACACCTCTCGCTTGGGGAAACGCGCCTCCGGCACCCGCCCGAGGTCCAATATCACCTCCAGCAGTTCTCTGATGTCTGCCTGCTTAAGCAAAGGCATTTTTATAAAAGGTGGGAAAATATCGAGCAAAGCATCCAGGTCATCGGTAATTACCTTTTGCACAATTTTCTCCATACTCAATTAATTTTTCCTCTAGCTATATCCAGGAAATACTGGTGAAATCTTAAGTCGTTCGTCAGTTCCGGGTGAAAAGCCGTCGCCAGCAGCTTACCCTGCCTTGCGGCGACAATCCTGTTATCATCCAGACGCGCCAGCACCTCTACTTCTTTTTCATAACTCTCTATCACCGGCGCGCGGATAAACACGGTATGGAAAGGCGCTTTACCCAGCGCCGGTATCATTAAATCCGTCTCGAAGCTATCCACCTGCCGCCCGAAGGCATTACGTTTAACCGTTATATCCATCAAGCCCAGTGACATTGCCGTGTTACCGGATATTTTCTTAGCCATCATTATCATGCCGGCGCAGGTGCCGAATAGCGGCATGCCTTCCCTGGCTAAAGTGGCTATTTTCTGCATTAAATCATAAGCGTCCATTAGTTTGCTTATGGTCGTGCTCTCGCCTCCGGGAATAATTAGCCCGTCCACCCCCATTAGTTCGCTGGGTAAACGGACGGGCAAGGCTTCGATATCCAGTTTTTTTAGTGCAACTATATGTTCGATAAAGGCTCCCTGCGATGCAAGGACACCTATTTTCATAATTACCAACCTCTTTTAGCGAGCAATTCCTCGTCGGGTATCTGTTTAATATCCAGGCCGGGCATAGCTTCGCCGAGTTTCTTGGATACTTCGGCGATAATCTTGGGGTCCTGGTAATGCGTGGTGGCTTTGACGATGGCTTTAGCGCGAGCGGAGGGATTGCTACTCTTGAATATACCCGAGCCGACAAATACGCCTTCCGCCCCAAGCTGCATCATTAGCGCCGCGTCCGCCGGGGTAGCAATCCCACCGGCAGCAAAATTAACCACTGGCAGCTTGCCCGTATTATGCACCTCTACCACCAGTTCGAATGGCGCACTAAGTTCTTTGGCTTCTTTCATAAGTTCTTCCTGCGGGGTATTGACCAGCTTGCGGATGCCGTCCATGACGGCTCGCATATGCCGCACCGCCTCTACGATATTGCCGGTGCCAGCTTCACCCTTCGTCCTAATCATCGCCGCCCCTTCCCCAATGCGCCTTAAAGCTTCCCCAAGATCGCGGCAGCCACAGACAAAGGGTACTTTAAAGTCATGCTTCCACACGTGGTGATTCTCATCCGCTGGCGTCAATACTTCCGATTCGTCGATATAGTCGACTCCCATTGCCTCTAACACCTGCGCTTCGACGAAGTGCCCGATGCGGCATTTAGCCATCACCGGTATGGAAACCGCCTTCATAATCGCCTCGATAACCGTGGGGTCGGACATGCGCGCTACACCGCCGGCCGCCCGGATATCCGCCGGTACTCTCTCCAGTGCCATCACCGCGCAGGCTCCGGCCTCTTCGGCGATTTTGGCATGCTCCGGCGTCACGACATCCATAATTACGCCGCCCTTGAGCATCTGGGCCAGCCCTGTTTTTACCTTCCACGTCCCTTTTTCCATAGCCGCCTCCTCCAGTCAAGAATAGATATTATAATTCTACTACGGTTACCTCGCCTGCGCAACAAATTCCCTTTACCAGTTTTTCCCTTGGTAAAAGGGAGAATATAAGGGTTGTTCTTTTTACCTCCTTTGACTCCCCGGCTATTTTTATGTTAAAACATAATTGATGTCTGCTTGGGATATTGTAAGCTTTATTTTAATCGTCCTCGCTATGGTGGGAGGGATTTGGCTTCTCCGCCACAGCGAGGGTAAAACCAAGAACAAATGGAAACTGTCTGCTTACAACCTTCTGGAAGTAAAAAATCCTGACCCGCAAAAGGTCAGAGAAACGATAAAGTTTTTGCGCATTTATGGGGGACACTTCCCTAAAGACCCCGAATTCACCCAGCTTGATATACTCTTATGTAATTTGCTGCGCGAAACCGAAAAACCCGATAAGACCGATAAAAAAACTAAGAAATAATCGGTCTTTTTTTTGGCATCCCCGGTCGCCGCGGGTAGTTAGCAGGTGTGGACTTAATTTTATCTATTATTACTAGCCACCGGTTATCTTTCAGTTCCTTAAGTTCTACCGCCTTTACCCTCTGCAGTTTTCCGCCCATTACCATGATGGCTTGGCTTGCCTGGGCAACTTCTGCCCCAATATCCACCTTTTTCTGTATGACACATTCGCCGCCAATTTTACAAAACGGCAGCATCAACTCCACCAGTGCCGGTAAAGCCG
>JBGOXC010000191.1:0-3209 GCA_041478935.1 Dehalococcoidia bacterium | reverse complement strand
GACAACGATATACCATTTGTACTAAAATGGTTCAGTTTCTCCGGAACTGTATCACCTAAAGAGTAATCTATGGTGAACAGTCGGTAGATGAAAATCTTAACGGCATGACTGGAAACGGTGATGCTTCCCCGGTGGAAAAGGAGAAAAGGTGAAATCAAACTCTTCATTAATAGCGCGCTTCGTCAGGAGTGACGCTATTTTTTTTATACCTCCTTTTCCATAAGGTAACTATTGTAAAAGTTCAGGTTTACCCGGAAAAGGAGGTAGAGCATGATGTAACGACAAAATTAGGCTTTAGTTAATGCTAAACAAAATCAATGGAAGGATAAAAAATAAATGAATATTTTCAAAAACCGATTTTTCTTAACTATTGGATTAATTGGTTTACTGTTGGTAATGCTGGCTATACCAGGCTGTTCCAAGCCAGCCTCGGTGGAGCTGAATGTCTCCGCGGCCGCCAGTCTTACTGATGCTCTTACGGCTATCAACAAACTATACATGGAGGAAAATGATTATGTCACAATAGTGGCGAATTTCGCCTCGTCGGGAATACTACAACAACAGATTGAACAGGGGGCTCCGGCGGATGTTTTCATCTCTGCTGCCGCTAAACAGATGGATGCTTTACAGACAGGCGGGTTGATTATAAATGATACCCGCCAGGACCTGCTGAATAATAAAATTGTGCTCGTTGTGCCTGCCAACAGTACCCTGCAAATTAACGATTTTATGGACCTGTTAAATAATGATGTTGAACATATTGCTATGGGGGACCCGGAATTTGTCCCATCTGGAATCTATGGTAAACTGGCTTTTGAAGCGTTTGGTATTTACGAACAAATACAGGCAAAACTTATCCTCCAAATCGACACACCTCACGTAATAGGAATTATTGAAAGCGGCGACGTAGAAGCTGGTATCGTTTATTCCACCGATGCTGCCATAAGGGATAAAATCAAGATAGTAGCGAACGCTCCCGATGAGGTGAACAATAAGATAGTCTATCCTGTAGCCGTTATCAAAGCCAGTACAAATGTAGCAGCTGCCAAAGCTTACGTTGACTTCCTTTTGAGCGACGATGCTAAGACTATCTTTGAACAATATGGTTTTGTTGTCGTAATTCAATAAAGAGGCTATATTGGCTATGTATCTTAAGGAAAGAATATGACAGAATCATACCTTGCTCCATTGTGGGTATCATGTAAGACCGTCCTGGCCACGACGGTAATCACCTTTTTCATCGGTATTGCCGCCGCCCGGTGGATGGCAAGGTATTCCGGTAAGGGTAAAAGTATAATCGATGGTATTTTCTTATTACCCTTGGTATTGCCGCCGACAGTAGTGGGCTTCGGCTTGCTGCTGTTGTTCGGTAAAAACGGTCCACTCGGCGAATTCTTTTCTTGGCTCGGCGCCACCATCGTCTTTTCCTGGCCGGCTACGGTTATCGCTGCGGTTGTCATGACCTTTCCATTAATGTATATGTCCGCCCGGGCTGGGTTCGAGCAGGTGGATATTAATGTTGAAAATGCCGCCAGGACGTTGGGCGCCAGCGAGTGGCGTGTTTTCTGGACAGTGACGATGCCGATGGCCTGGCCGTCCGTCGTCGCTGCCACTGTTCTCACCTTCGCCCGCGCGCTGGGCGAGTTCGGCGCCACTCTGATGCTGGCTGGCAATATCCCCGGCAAAACAGCCACCATTCCCGTAGCTATCTACTTCAATATCGAGGGCGGGCATTACGACCAAGCGTTGATATTGGTGGGTATTGTGTTGGTAATTTCCTTTGCTTCGCTGGCGGCGCTGGCTTACTGGAAGCGCAAGGCGCCTAAAACTACCGGCATCGTATTAACCGAGTAAATATTCAGGCGGTTATAGACATATTCCACAGGAGACAGGCTATTGCTTAAAGTCAACATCAAAAAATCTCTGCCGGGATTCAACCTGGATGTAAATTTCGCGGTTAACCAGGAGATTCTCGCTATCCTGGGGCCGTCGGGTTCCGGCAAGACAATGACCCTGCAATGCATCGCTGGTCTTATCCAGCCGGATAAAGGTTATATCAAGCTTAATGATAAGGTGCTGCTGGATTCGGATAAAGGCATTAGACTCAAACCCAGAGTGCGCAAGGTAGGCTTCGTCTTTCAGAACTATGCCCTCTTTCCCCACTTAACTGCGGAAGATAATATCGCCTATGGCATCAGCCATTTGCCGAAAGGCGAGATAAAAACAAGGGTCTCTGAACTAATGGGCAAGATGCATATCACCGGGCTGGGGCGCCGCTACCCCAGACAATTATCCGCCGGCCAGCAACAGCGAGTGGCATTGGCTCGAGCTTTAGCGCCAGAACCAGAACTACTGCTGCTTGATGAGCCATTTTCCGCGTTGGATTCCCAGGTCAAGGAACGCCTGGAACTCGAGCTTATGAACTTACAAAATTTTTATAAGGGAAATATCCTCTTCGTAACGCACGACCTAACAGAGGGCTATAAACTTGCTTCGAAAATCGCTGTTTATGAATCCGGGCGAGTTGTTCAATGTGATTACAAAAACAAGGTGATTGGATCACCAGCCAACCGCACTGTCGCCAGGTTAACCGGTGTCAGGAATATCATGCAGGGCTCTATTGAGTCGATAACAGGCTCGACGGTACGGGTGATGGTACCCGAACTGGGTGGAAGCCTTAAAATCGCGAGCGATGACACCGCAGGACTGGTCGTAAACCAGACTGTAATTATTGGCATCAGACCCGAATATATTCACATCGTCGACCATCCTGATGAAAACACCTTCCGATGTAAGGCTGACCGTATCGTGGAAGGAGTATCTCTTATCAATTGTTTCTTCTATGCTAATAGTGGAGAGTCGGAAAGACACTGGATTGAAGTTTCCCTCCATAAAGCACATGCGCCTCTTATCAAGGAGGGACACGAGTGTTGTGTGTATCTTCCCGCCGAGCACATAATAATTATCAGGGATTAGTGTAACCCTTAAACCACATATTAGCCCTTGGCATAACCCCCAGAGGCTTTTTTTATTTAGTAAGATGGGCAGATAATGATGTTTTAGTAATATGTGTTAATAATGAAGTGCCCTTTTTAAAGCTCTGTGTATATCTGCGGTAAATCGTTTTGAGATATCGGCGTTGGGGACGAGCATATCAAAGGCGTGACAGCCTCCGCGATATACGTGAAGCTCGGTAGGGACACCCGCAT
>JBGOXC010000053.1:0-6777 GCA_041478935.1 Dehalococcoidia bacterium | reverse complement strand
TCCAAAACGGCATTTCCTACGGCAGACCTACTTTTTATCTTAAGGTTATACCAATTCCTGGCGCCGTAAAAGTTATATTTGTTGATATTATCTTTTGAAAGGAGGTAGACATTATGACCATGGCTTAAAGCTTCGGCAACTAAGTCTTCTCTTATGTAGGCAGTATGTAGCAAGAGAATGTTAAGTCTATTCTTTCTGGTCCGCCTAGGAAAAAGAGTTTTTGGCAGATATTTGCTGGTAAAATAGGCATTTCTTATTAGTTTGCTTTTTACCATTAAACGCTTTAGACGAGCGATTATACTTTCGCCTGGCCCAACTGCCCGGATTTCCTTTTCAACTTCCGGCTCCAGAAAAACCGGCTCGAATGGTATATTGAGCTGATGGCAGATAAGCGGGGCAACTATTGAATAGTAGCTCCGGCTGTTATCACTTAAGGTGTAATCTAGAGTCGAAGATCGGGGAGGATGCGATATAAAAGTAATACTTGATGGCTTGATAATCTCGAATAACTTTCTTAAAGTGTAACAACGGATATATAAGGGATCTATTACAAAAGTTGTGAGATAGTAATAATATAAATAGCCGGGTTTGATATCGAATTTAGATAGTTCTTTGATGTTTTTCTGCAGGAATATATCCAGACCATCTAGCCACTTACGCTGCCAATTATAATATTCATTTTCCTGGGTGGTAAACTCAAATTCACCATAATAATCCTCGATAATTGAGTATTTTATCCCTTTTTTATCTAACTGGTAGCAGACTTCCGGCGTTAAAGCGATAATGATGCAGCCTTTTTCAAATTCTATTTTATCGCTGTAGACTTCAACCAGGTAAGTCTTCATAAGTAAATTCTCTTCAACTAACCTATCATTTCACGGCTTAATGGTGTGCCGCGCTGGATATTCCGTGTTGCCTTGCGCCCCAGCACTTTCTTCAGATACCGGGGGTGTAGCCCATGGCCCGGACGAATAGAACGGACATTATCTTCGGTGAACAACTCACCGGCTTTCATATCCTTGACCACGAAGAGGGAACGTCGGTAAACAAGGCTTTTGGCTTCTTCCTGCTGTATTTTATAGCTTATTCCGCCCAGGGCTTTTTCCGCGGTATGAATAGCCTCCACCATCGCTCTAAACTCATGAGGTTCTAGTGAGAAAGCGCTATCCGGTCCCGGAGTGGCGCGTGAGAGGGTAAAGTGCTTTTCCACCAGGCAAGCCCCTAAAGCCACCGCGGCTATGGGGGTGGATATACCTAGAGAATGGTCGGAAAGACCCACCGGTACTCTAAAGGTTGCCGCCAGGTGGGGAATAGTCTTTAAATTCATTTCTTCCGGGGGGGCGGGGTAGGCGCTGGTGCACTTGAGCAGTGCTATTTGCGTGGCGCCGGCTTTTTTAACCGTTTTGACCGCTTCCTTAATTTCATCAAGAGTTGCCATACCGGTGGATATGATGAGCGGCTTGCCTTTTGAGGCGATATATTCAATGAGGGGAATATCCACGATTTCCAGCGAAGCGATTTTATAGGCAGGTACATTCATCGTTTCCAGAAAATCTACGGCTGTTTTATCGAAAGGTGTGGAAAAAAGAGCCAGCCCCAGGTCATCGGCAACCTTTTTAAGTTTCGGCTGCCATTCCCATGGTGTATGAGCTTCTTCGTATAGCTCGTAAAGGGTTTTACCGTCCCATAGAGTCCCGCCGCTGATTTTGAACTCGGGTCTATCGCTCTTGATGGTCATCGTATCCGGCGTGTAGGTCTGGAGCTTAACGGCGTCCGCCCCGGCTTCTTTAGCGGCGTGAATTAGCTTGACCGCCTGTTCGTATTTTTGGTTGTGGTTGGCGGAGCTATCCGCCACTTCTGGTGAGTCGTTCATACGCTTCCAGCAATATGGTAAAATTTTTATCCCAGTCTGCCCTTTGGCTGACCATAGCTAGATTCGCCTCCGCCATACTTTTTGCTCTGTTTCGTTCATCCAAGGCTTCGAGAATAGCTGTGCAGAGAGCTTTGGTGTCTCTTACTGGCACAAGCCAACCATTGATCCCTGGGGTTACCCACTCTCGATTGGAAGGCAGTTCAGTCACTACGACAGGCAAATTGCATGCCATGGCCTCCAGAAGTGAGACGGAGGTGCCATCGATATATGAAGTGCTTACGTATAAATCTGCCTCATTAAAGTAATCTGGCAGTGTATCATGTGGAACCCTGCCAGTGAGATGGATTGCATGCTCTAGGTTATGCTGAGTGATAAAACTCCGCACCTCAGCTTCCAGAGAACCACTACCCAGCATCAATATGCGACAATTAGGTTCTCTTCCAATCACTTCCTTGGCTGCTTCAAGAAACACTTCCACTCCATATATATGTTCCAGCGAACGGGTAGTTATGATTATCTTGTTATCTTTCCAACCGAGTTTATCTCGTAACTTTAATGTGGAAGGAGCAGGACGAAACTTATCCAGTTTAACACCCCAGGGGAATATAACTATCCTATCAGGTGGATAGCGAGTTAGCTCTATAATTTTGTCTCGCACCGCTAGACAGTCGCAAGTTATCATGTCAGCACGTTTGAGAGTAAATTTGGTTATCCACCGCAAGAGAGCATTCTCATCAGGTTTAGCCATAATATCAGCCCCCCAAGACATGAGGAGCATCGGCCTGAATCCAGCAAGGGCAGTGAAGAAACCACAATTTTGTACAGGTCCGGCATGAACTAAATCAGGATGAAGCTGGTTCAATACCCTCCAAAAGTCCCAAAACAATTTCAACTTACCCCAGCCTCGCAATTTATAGGTTCTATTTCCCATCCAATCCACCACTTTAATACCAGATGGAACTGGGCGCATCTCAAAAGGAATCGGATTAGTCTCAAAGCGAAGATACCAAACCTCGTGAGAGGTCTGTGCTAACTTTTCCAAAAACCGATAATCATGCGGGGTATAATCCTGTGAGAAATAAACTACCCTCATAGTCTAAATTTTCTCCCATGAAATGGGTTCACCCGCAGGAATATCTATTTTTGCCTTCCTGCCGATAACTAGACTTAGATATTGAGGCAGTATTCCAATGGCAGGACGCAGAGCCTCTACTGCATCCGCGGTTATCGTAGCACCAGCTGGAATATTTGCTTTGGCAAAAATACTCCTCCGTTGTAAAATTACTGTTTCTGTCTCAGCGGAAGTAAGTTGCTTAATCGGAGAGCCTAAAGCAGCTTCTAGCAATCTTATATCTTTTATCATGGCAGTCATTTCGGGAACATCCATAGCAAAAGGATGGTCAGGGCCTTCCCTGTTTTTATCAAAAGTGAAGTGTTTCTCAATGACACATGCGCCCAATGCAACTGCACCTAAAGGGACAACACTTCCGGGAGTATGGTCAGAATAGCCTACAGGGACTTGAAAGGCTTCCCTTAAAGTAACCATAGCCCTAATATTGGCCTGTTCAACAGGGGACGGGTAGTTGGTGATGCATTGAAGTAGAATAATATCCTGATTACCCGCAGCCCTTATGGTATTAACTGCTTCCTCTATCTCCCCCATAGAACTAGCCCCAGTTCCCAGAATTACTGGTTTACCTTTTTTAGCTATGTGCTTTATTAAAGAAAGAAAGGTAATATCTCCTGACCCTATCTTAAAAGCAGGGACACCTATGTCATTTAATAAATCCACTGCCTCCTCGTCATAAGGACTAGAAAAAAAATGAATCTCTTTATTTCGAGCATATTCAGCAATCTCTTGGTGCCACTCTCGAGGGAATATGGCTTCAGCATAAACTTCATTAACCGACTTTTTCCACCTTGCCTGAAAAGAGGTCTTAGTCTTAAAACCCTTCTCAGCTACTATTTTTTTTGGCAGGAAGCTTTGAAACTTGGCAGCATCCGCGCCTGCCTCCTTAGCCATATTTACCAATTTCTTGGCTTGTTCTATGTTCCCATCAAAATTAGAGCCAATTTCAGCAATTATATAGGTTGGTTCTCCTTCCCCTACCCATCGCTCCCCAATCCTTATTTTTCTCATGTTATACCCCTCAAAGTGAATTCTCCACGTTCTTGAACCAGATGATTCCTTCTTTAACATTGAGCAATTTCGTATTTATTGCACCAGATATCTTACAAATGTTAAGAGAAATATCCCCTGGTCTATGCGCTTTCAAGCCTGCCTCAGCCAGGGAAGAAGGTTTTATGTATTTACTATTAAACCCAAAAACTTGGGCAATTTCTTTTCCGAATATATATTTACAGCATCTTTCACTTCCAGCCACATGATATATACCGCTAAGATTATTATTATACATTTCTATTAATACTTCAGCTAGGTTACTCACAAATATAGGCGAGAAAAACGTATCGGTAAACATATTAAGCGTTCTTTCTTCCCTCAGCCCATCAACTACCCACTCGGCTAAACTCAGCTTATGGTGTAAGCTCCACCCGTAAAAAGCGGTTCTTACAATAATACTATCGGGCAGCCAGTGTTGCACTATTTCCTCGCCCTTTAACTTCGTTTTAGCATATGTGTTAAGAGGATTCACCGTATCTTCTTCAACATACATTCCCTTCTCACCATCAAAAACAGAGTCTGTAGAAATATAGATCAATATAGCTCCGACTTCCTTCGAGGCCAGAGCAACATTTTCCGTTCCCTCTACATTTACTGTCCATGCTTCTTCAGGATGAGCCTCACAGTAATCTACATTTGCTAGAGCTGCAGTGTGGACCACTAAGTTGGGTAAGGTCTTTCTAAATGTAAAAAAAACTTGTTGCTTATCCCTTATATCCAAAGGCACAAACTCCGTGCCCGGAATCTGACTTAAACAAGAATTATAAGTTGCAATAACTTTAAAATGCTTAGTAGACATCTTGGCGATATTGCTTCCTAAAAGTCCGCTGCCACCGGTTATCAATAACTTTTCTTTCATTGCGTCTCCACAAGTTCTAATTTCAATCTTTTGCCTTGGTTTCTAGGCGAGGCGGTAAAAACCGGCATGAGCTACCGGCCCTTTCAGGAGTTTTTCGACCTCGTTTCTCTCGATGGCTTTGGCGATAAATCCAAAGGCTTCATCCACCGCTTTGATGTATTTCTCTACATGTTGCGGCTGGTGAGCATAGGCGGCATAAAAAGCATTGGTCGCCAGGAAGCCTTTCTTTAACATTTCCTGTGTAAACAGGGTGCGTATCGCCTGCCCATTCGAGTAATCGAGGTTGAAATGACCTAATGGCGGTATGCCACTGACGCTGAACTTGAGTCCATGCCGGTCGGCGGTGGTTTGCCAGCCTTTCTGGACGAGCTTGCCGATGATGTCTAAATGCTGTTCAACTTTACAGCGCCGGTACTTGCGGATGGTCGCCAGAGCAGCTGCCGGGCCTATTCTTTCCGTCCAGTAAGTGCTGCTGATAAAACTATCCTGCGCCGCCTGCATAACGTCGCTGGTGCCGATAATCGCCGCCATCGGGTAGCCGTTACTCATCGCCTTGCTGAAAACCGCCATCTCCGGGACGACTTTGTACAATAGGTGAGCGCCGCCGCAATTCAGTCGGAAGCCGGCCGAAATTTCGTCGAAGATCAATATCGCTTTAATATCGGTGGCGATTTTTCGGATTTCCTCGAGAAAGCCGAGCCCCGGCTGATAATTTCTGATTGGCTCCATCACAATCGCCGCTACCTCGCCTTGGTTTTTCTTGATGATAGCTTTTAGTTCTTCAATGCGGTTATAGTGGAAAGGGATTGAAGTGCCTTTGAGAACCCGCGGCACGCCGGCTGGTTCTAGACCCGGCAGCAGGTGGCCGTCCAAGGAATCGCTCTGCCCCAGGTTGGCGGCTAAATACCAGTCGCGCCAGCCGTGATAGCCGCAAAAAGCTACCTTATCCTTTTTAGTCTTGGCCCGCGCGATGCGCACAGCGATAGACATAGCTTCGCCGCCGGTGCGAGCATAGCGTACCATTTGTGCCCAGGGGTGCAACTCACAGAGCAACTCCGCCAGCTCCACCTCCTCCGGGCAGTTCAGGGTATTCATTGAGCCGGCATCGACGGCTTCTTTGACCGCTTTATTGACATCGGCATCGGCATATCCCAGGATACAAGAGCCGATACCCATATAGCTCATGTCGATGTATTTTGTGCCGTCAAGGTCCCAAACATCTACCCCTTTGGCTTTAGCATAATAGGCTGGCCATTGCTCCGGTAAAAAGAGTTCCGGGCGCTTGGAAAGAAGCTGTGTGCCGCCGGGAATAAGGTGTTTGGCTTTTTTATAGAGTTCTTGGCCTTTATTCTTCATAGATCCTTTCGTCTTATTTTATTATTTTATCCTCTAACAGTGATTTAGTATAGCCCTTGTTACGTTGGATGTCTTGGTTTATTTTCAATAGCTCCGGGCGCCGTTCCAGAAGCTTGATTATATCTTCCATGTAAAACATTTTGTTCTTGTTGTATAAACACCGGTAGATTTCCCTGACAAATTCCAAGTCTTTGCTATTATCCACCGTCCAGCGCCAGCGGGAATAATCGGTACCATTTTCAACATCGCCGATTTTAAATATGCCGGGATGTTTCCAGATGTAGGGGGTCACGTGTTCCCTCTCGGAGGCAAGCCTGGCTTCTTCCCAGCTTGTTTCTAGTGCTTTATACGAAAAAACTTCCGTATCCAGTCCGTCCGGGTAGGTGGGTTTAACAACATTACTCACGTAATCGAATTTTCCGCCTTGATAATGCTTGATTACTTTATCAACCACCTGCGGGTCGATGAGGGGGCAATCGGAGGTAATCCGGACGATGATGTCTGCTT
>JBGOXC010000169.1:0-3586 GCA_041478935.1 Dehalococcoidia bacterium | reverse complement strand
CGGATGCTCTTTGAGGCGGCTATGGCTCTGTACCAGCGTGATGAAGCTATCAATAACGTAACGCTGGCACAGGAGCTTTCCCGTCAGGGTAAGCTGGAAACTGTTGGTGGTACTGCCCGCTTAAGCTACCTGATATCAGTACCCGCCACCTCGCTGGATATTGAGCATTATGCCCGCATCATTTATCGTCTTTCCATCATGCGCCAGTTGATAACCGCTGGCGACCGTATCTCCGCCATCGGCTATGAGTCCGCACCCGATGTTGAAGAAGGCCTGGCTAAAGCCGAGGGTATTTTGTTCCGGTTACGCCGCGGCGGCGGTACTAACGACCTTACCCACATCCGCGAGGTGCTCGATAAATATTTTGAGGTAACCCCGCCCTCCGAGGAGCGCCCCGAGCGTTTACCTTTCGTTCCCTCCGGCTTTACCGGACTGGATGAGCTTCTTAATGGACTCCAGCGCTCCGACCTTATCATCGTTGCTGGTCGTCCCAGCATGGGCAAAACCAGCCTGGTGTTGAATATTGCCCGTAATGCCGCCGTTGAGCACCGCGCCACGGTGGCTCTCTTCAGCCTGGAAATGAGCCGCGATTCCCTGGTGACGCGTGTGGTCTCCAGCGAATCGGGCATTAATGCTCGCCGCATCCGTTTCGGCGAGCATAAAACCGAAGAAGAAGAGCGGAAAGTTATGGAAGCTACCGGTGTACTCTCGGAAGCTCCTATTTATATCGATGATACCCCGATGATTCGTATGGCAGAGATGCGCTCCAAAGCCCTCCGCCTTAATTACGAGCGCGGTATTGATTTGGTTATCCTGGATTATCTCCAGTTGATGCAGGGCGAAAGCTCTGGCAGGGGTGAAAACCGCGTGCAGGAAATCAGTTTTATCTCCCGCTCCCTTAAAGCTCTAGCTCGTGAAATTAATGCGCCTGTTTTGGCCGCATCTCAATTAAGCCGCGCCGTCGAATGGCGCGCCTCACACGAACCGCAACTCTCCGACCTTCGTGAAAGCGGTAGCATCGAGCAAGATGCCGATGTCGTTCTCTTTATCTACCGCGATGAGTATTATTATAAGAGTGAAGAAGAGTGGATTGCTGCCCACCCCGACCGTGAATACCCCCGTGAGGAGGCCGATGTTATTATCGCTAAGCACCGCAACGGACCCACCGGTCGTATCAAGCTGCGTTTCCGCCATACCTTAGCTAAATTTGAATCTTTGGGTAGTGTGGAGCCGACTCTGCTATGACGCAATTTCAGGGTTTTCCATCCGGCGGCAAGGTGCAATATACCGCCATACCGAATGTCTTTTTCAGCGGTTTACTGCCGCAAATAATGGACATCGCCGAGCTTAAAACAATTTTATATATCATGGCGATGCTTTATACAAAAAAAGGCTACCCACGTTATATCGCTTACGGTGAATTGCTGGAGAATATTGCCCTGATGCAAGGGGTTAATAGCTCACCAGAAAAATTGCACGATGCTTTGAAAATGGCGGTTGAGCGCGGCGCTTTATTAAGCCTGCCGGTAGAAAAAGATAGCACTTCACAAGAAATATATTTTCTTAATGACGACTCCAGCCGTCAGGCGGTGGGAAAAATTAAAAACGGCGAGCTTCAGCTGGCGAAACTTAAGCCCAGCGCATCTGCTCCCGTTGTGGCGGAACCGCTGCCGGATATTTTCACCCTTTACGAGCAGAACATCGGCATGTTGACCCCCATGATTGCCGATGAACTCCGTGACGCCGAAAATCTTTACCCCAAGGATTGGATTCGGGATGCTATTAAAGAAGCCGTTTTGCATAATAAGAGAAACATTAGATATATCACCAAAATCCTGGAAAATTGGTCGGTAGAAGGCCGCAGTGATGGAACATATAGGCAAGATACTAAAAAGACAGATCCAGACAGGTTCATCAAAGGAAAATACGGACACGTGGTCCGACGCTGACGAGCCGCCGGTAAAAGGTAAGGGTTGCCCTATCTGTAAAGGTGCCCGTGTGGTGCATCCCCGTTTGCCTTCGGGACAGCCGGATTATAGCCGTACTGTTCCCTGTAAATGTGTGCAGTCTGAACAGGATACCGAGCGTTTTTCCCGCCTTAAGCAATATTCCAATCTCGGTTCTTTAGACCGTTTCACTTTTGATAATCTAATCGCCGAGGGCAGGAGCAGCAATCCGCAAGCCCAGGAACGTTTTAACCAGGCTTTTAAAGCCGCGAAAGAGTATGCCGCCAAGCCGGAAGGATGGCTGGTTTTTAGCGGACCCAGTGGTAGCGGCAAAACCCATCTGGCGGTGGCCATTATCAACGAGCATATCGAAAAAGGTCAACCCGCTTTTTATATCACCACTCCTGACCTGCTCGACCGCCTGCGTTCATCCTTTAGCCCTAATAGTGAAACGCCTTATGACGAGTTTTTCGAACAGGTAAAGACCACCCCATTACTTGCTCTGGACGACCTCGGCGTGCAGTCCGGCACTGCCTTCGCTAAAGAGAAACTCGACCAGCTGCTGACTTCACGTTTTAATGGCGGCTTGCCGACAGTTATCATTACAGCCGTACCTCTCGATGCGCTGGATGACCGCTTGCGTACCCGTCTAACTGATGCCCGTTTATGCCGTGTCTTTATTCTTCAAGAAGCGTCGGCGAATTTTATTTATGCCTGGCCACCGGAGTTCGAGCTGCAGAAGAACATGACCTTTATCAACTATAAGCGCCGCACCGATTTATCCATAGAACAGCAGGATAACATGGATAAGGCATATCGCATAGCTTTTGACTTTGCAAAAAATCCCGAAGGCTGGCTGGTCTTTATGGGGGAGACTGGCTGCGGCAAGACTCATCTCGCTTCTGCCATCGTTAATTACCGTTACGAAATCGGCAAACCGGCGTTATTCGTCGTCGTCCCTGATTTTCTCGACCACCTTCGCTCTGCCTTTAATCCGGAGAGTAAAATTTCCTACGACCAGCTTTTTGAGAGCGTTAAAACCGCCCCGCTTTTAGTTTTGGACGACTTTGGCGAGCAGTCTACCAACCCCTGGGTCAAGGAAAAGCTTTATCAACTCTTTAATTTCCGCTATAACGGTCGTTTACCGACTATTATCACCACACGTCTTTCTTTGGATGATATTATGGAAAAAGTAGACCCTTCAATTAGTTCGCGACTTGCTGATCGGCTAATTAGTGTCACGTTTAATATAATAGCACCTGATTTCAGGAATGAAAGGCGTCCTGGTCGAAATCGTTCTGAAACTCCCCACCCCAAATCCCCCCGCCGTTAAACTCTTTACCCCCTCGCTCCAAATATCTTGCTGCCGATTCTAACGATATTGGCGCCCTCCTCTAGGGCGATTTTATAAGAATCCGTCATCCCCATGGAAAGGTATTTCATTTCAACATTAGGTAAGACCATTTTTTTCAACTGTTCAAATATCTCTCTCGTCTCCCGGAAATTGGCACGTAGTTCCTCTACGTTTCCTGTCGCCGTCCCCATCGTCATTAGCCCCTCCACCCGTATATTCTTTAACGTCACTATCGCGTTTATCAGTTCAATGGCATTCTCCGGCATGACCCCCGCCTTTTGCGCCT
>JBGOXC010000228.1:0-2698 GCA_041478935.1 Dehalococcoidia bacterium | reverse complement strand
TGACGTTGGTCACGTAAAGGTCATCTCCAACAAGCTGGACTTTTTTACCCAGCTTTTGAGTGAGTAATTGCCAACCCGCCCAATCATCTTCCGCCATGCCGTCCTCGATAGAGATTATAGGGTAATCGGAGCACCACTTGACATAATATTCAACCATTTCGGCAGAAGTTAAGGTCTTGCCCTCTCTGGCGAGGATGTACTTGCCGTTCTTATAAAACTCGCTGGCGGCGGGGTCTAAAGCGATATAACACTGCTTGCCGGGTTTATAACCGGCGCTCTCGATGGCGGCGAGGATAGCCTCTACAGCGTCCTTATTCGATGGGAGAGAGGGGGCAAAGCCACCCTCGTCACCTACGTTGGTATTCAGTCCTCTGCCTTTCAGTACCTTTTTTAAGGCGTGGTAAACCTCAGCGCCAATCTGCAGAGCTTGACCGAAGCTTTTAGCGCCCACGGGCATCACCATGAACTCCTGCAGGTCGGTGGAGTTTTCGGCGTGCTTACCGCCATTTAAAATGTTCAGCATCGGCACGGGCAGGGCGTAAGCGCCATCGCCGCCAAGGTAGATATAGAGCGGCACGCCTTTAAAGCTGGCGGCGGCATGAGCTACCGCCAGGGACGTGCCTAGGATGGCATTGGCGCCGAGTTTTGACTTATCCGGCGTGCCGTCGAGTCTAATTAATGTGTTATCGATTGCCGACTGGTCGGTAACCGACATGCTGGCGATGGCTTTATTAATGGTTTTATTAACGTTGTTAACCGCCTTGAGGACGCCCTTACCGTTGTAACGGGACTTATCTCCATCGCGCAATTCTACAGCTTCGTACTTGCCGGTGCTGGCTCCGGATGGTACGGCTGCCATTCCCAGCGTGCCGTCCTTAAGCTCCACCTCTACTTCGAGGGTGGGATTGCCCCGCGAGTCTAAGATTTCCCGGGCTTTAACTGTTTTTATTGTTGACATGTTTTTTCTCCGTTATTTGCTCTTCTTGATTAATTTCATCGCTTTGTCCACGGCGTCCTTGGCGTTTTTCGCCGGGATGATGTTCTTATCTGTTTTACCCTCAATCGTAAGCGACCAGGTACCAAGTCCGATGACGGGAATCCCAGCCTGTAAAGCGTAGCCGATTTCCGTTAGTGTGCCATAACTGCCGTCAACGGCGATGACGGCTTGAGATGACTTAACCACCGCCACGTTCCGTGCGTAGCCGATACCACTCACGATGGGTATCTGCACATATCGGTTTGCCTGTTTGCGGCTGTCTCCCGGCAGTATCCCGATAGTCAGTCCGCCGGCTTTGCTGGCGCCCTTGCAGGCGGCTTCCATTACGCCGCCCATTCCCCCGCAAACCAGCGTCGCGTTATGCCGCGCAATCTCCCGTCCCACTTCCTCCGCCAGCCGGTATACCTCTTTAGAGATTTCGCTGCCGCCAATCACGCCGATGAAAATAAGTTCTTTGGGCATCATTAATTACCTTTTAATCAACGGTGTAATTATAACATCGGGGGTGAAGGAGGGGCAAAGTTAACTGGTTTAATTATATTTATTCATCGCGGTGGTGATGCCTTTAGCCAGCAGAAAAGCAATAGCCTCGCTGACTTCGGGGATAGTCTCGTCTATGATTTTCTTCTCTTCAGGAGTAAAATCGCTAAGGACGTAGCCGATAACACCATCCTCTTTAGCAGGAGGATTATCTGCCTCCGGCCGCCCGATGCCGACTCGTACGCGATAGAAATCCTGCGTGTCGATGTGCGCCATAATGGAGTCGATGCCCTTATGCCCGCCGGAGCTGCCACCCAGGCGGAGCCGGATTTTACCCGTCGGCAGGTCTAAATCGTCATGGATAACGATGAGGTCGGCCGGCGTAACGTTCAATCTTTGCAGCAGGGCATTAACAGATTCACCGCTGGCGTTCATGTATGTCTGCGGGCGTGCCACAACCACTTTATGCCGCCCAATATTACCGATGCCGGTGCGGGCGTGCCCCTGCTTGCGGTCAAAGTCGATTTTATGCACCTTAGCCAAATGGCTGACGCACATAAAGCCAATATTATGGCGATTGCGGGCGTATAAAAATCCCGGATTGCCCAGTCCAACGATTAGTTTCATGAGCCTGCTTTCTTGATTAACTCCAGAAATTCCTGTTCATTGATGGTTTTAATATCTAATTCTCTGGCCCTCGTCAACTTGGAGCCAGGGTCGATACCATAGACGACGTAGTCTGTCTTGCGGGTGACGTTATCCTTGGCGGAGCCACCTAGCTCTTTAATTTTTATTTCCGCTTCCTGGCGTGTGAAGGCGTCCAGCCGGCCGGTCACTACGAACTCCTTGCCGGAAAGGAGAAGGTCTTTTCTTACCGCCGCCGCTTCCTCCATCTTTACACCGGCTTCTTTCAAGCGGCGGAGGATATTCCTATTATCTTCTTCGTGGAAGAAGGCGATGATGCTGTCCGCAATCTTGGGTCCGACGGCGCTGATTTCCATTAATCTTTCCCGCGTTGCACCGGCCAGCGTGTCAATGCTGCGGAATTCCGTTGCCAGTGTTTCCGCCATTTCCTCGCCAACATGTCTGATGCCCAGCGCGAAGATAAGTCTTGCCAGCGGCCTTGTCTTGCTGTTATTAATGGCATTAATAACATTCGCGGCACTCTTCTCGCCCATTTTTTCCAGTTCGGCGAGCTGCTCTGGTTTTAAATAATAAAGG
>JBGOXC010000004.1:0-13349 GCA_041478935.1 Dehalococcoidia bacterium | reverse complement strand
TGGAAGCCAGGCTGGGTAAACAACTCAAATTAAAAATAAAGTAGGTTTTTATGTCCGTTCTCTCCAGTAAAGATATCCGCCGCTTGTTAAAGCAGAAACCCCCGCTCGTTGAGGGGTGGCTGAACCTTGAGGAACAGGTGCAGGCTAACGGTTTTGACCTGACCCTGCGTGATGTCGTCTTGATAAAGTCGGCGGGGACGATAGCTCAAGCCAACAGCCAGCGAGTCCTCTCTGACCTTTCGCCACTTTCCTTCAACGCTAAAGGCTTTCTCGACTTGGCCGCCGGTGTCTACATGGTCACTTATAATGAAATCGTCCACCTGCCCAAGAATATCATGGCTTTAGGACGTCCCCGCTCCTCCCTCCTGCGCTGCGGCGTTAATGTCGGTACGGCTGTCTGGGACGCTGGCTACGAGGGTCGCTCCCAGTCTTTGCTGATGGTGCATAATCCTAAGGGCTTCCGTGTGCAGCAAAACGCCCGCATCACGCAGCTTGTCTTTATGGAGCTTACCGGAGAATCTGAAGGTTATAACGGATTTTACCAGCGGGAAAATATCTAGTTCAATTAAAACTGCCCCGCCACCCATTCCGCCACCTCTACCGTCCCTATCAATATCGGCTTTTGGTGGCAGTCGCTCCCGCCGGTCGTTATAAGGTTATGATTTTTGGAGAATTCGATATAGTGTTCGGTGGTCTCTTTATCATTCCGTGAATGCCAGCACTCTATTCCGTCGATGTATTCCAACATGTACTTGCCGATTATCTTGGTTTGTTCAGCTAAATCCTTGGTTATACTAATTAGCGATGTCCCATTGGGGTCGTTAGGGTGGGCGAGGACTATTTTACCCCCCGCCCCCCGCACCAGTGCCGCTGCCTCATCCAGCGTTAGCGGGTATTTCGGCACGTCGCACTTGACGAGGTATTTATCGAAAGCCTCTTGCCGGCTGCCCACAATCTCCTTTTTCATCAGGTAGTCGGCGATGTGTGGCCGACTTAATATGCCGTCCACGCCCTCCTGCATTTTACGCAGGTCATCTTCGGTTAATACGGGCAGGCTTTCCTTCTCAAATTCTCGGTTAATGTTGTCGATAATCTGACGCGCCCTTATCTCGCGGTGGGCCCGGATGAGATGCAGTTTTTTGTTGAGGGCAGGATCATGGTAGTCATATTTGTAAGCGAGGAAGTCGAGTGAGACGGACAAGTTGCCATAGGGGAAAGTTACATTCAGTTCAACGCCGGTAACGTAGCGCATATTATTGGCCGCGGCCAGTTCGATGGCTATTCCCTGGTGTTCGATGTTATCATGGTCGGTTATGGAGATGAATTCGATATTACGTTTTTTCGCTTCGGCAAACACCTCGCCAATAGGCAACGCCCCGTCTGAACCGGTCTTCGTATGAATATGCAGGTCTGTTTTCATATATATTATTTCTTTTCGTACTTCGTTATATACCAGTCCTCCGGCGGTTCTTTAGTTGTATCAACAATTAAGTAGATTAACTTCAATCCGGGGTTTGCCTTTTTCAAAGCATCCAGGTCAACAGCCTCGAACTTCTTTTTATTATTTAAATAGGCTTCCTCGGTCAGGGCGTTGGAAACGTAATTTTCCTTATCGCGTGCCAGTACCAGCTTGATAGAGACTTTTTGCGGGCAGTCCGTCTGTAGGATGATTAAGGTGGCCTTATGCTTGGCGGCGATGGCAGCCGCCTGCTGCCTTAAAGCCTGGGTTATAAAAGTGGCATCGAGGATAACGTTTTTATTATTTTTAAAAGCCTCGTCTGCCTGCTCGAACATCACGTCGTAAACCTGCGTACGTTTCTTCATGTCGCTGGCAACCTTAGAGTCAAAGATGTCCTGGTTTTTCAGCACCTCCAGCCGGATGATGTCCGTCCTTAAGAGCTTGCCGCTCTTGATTTTTTGTACTTCCTCGGTGGTCTCTGTTTTCCGGGTTCCCGGCAGCCCGCAGGCAATGAGTAAAAAGCCATTTTTCAGCTCATTTTTTATAAATTCTCTAAAAGGTTCGCGCATGGTCGCCTCCATTTAAACTGTCATTGCGAGCGAAGCGTGGCAATATCTATCAGTTATTATCTCAAATCTATGGATTTTCTAGTATCATCTCCAGCTCAATCTCATCCCTGATTTCGATGCCGTCGTTGCCGGTTAAAGGTATCTCCGGCTTTAAGAGGCGTGATTGCGCGATGGCGTTGCGGTGCACAGCCACTAATACTAAGCCGTACTTTTGATAGAATCTTAAAGCCGCGGTGTTATCGTTGGAAGTTATCAGCCAGAGTCGCTGGCACCCTTCTTTTGTCGCCACAGTCTTCACGGCGTCAAGCAAAGCCGACCCGATGCCTATCTTTTCGACGAGGCTGTTCATGGTGACCACTTCACACTCTTTACCGACGATATTGTAAGTTACCAGCCCTTTCGGTTTACCTTCCGATATTGCTATAAAACCGGGGTATTTGTCGGGATAATGTACTTTCCCGCGCGTTACTATCTTCGGTCCTGCCCACCACTCTTTGATTAAAGCGGCGACCCATGGTCTATCGTCTTTGGTTAGAGACCTGATTTGAAACTTTTTCATTAAATTTTATAGCACAGCTCCGAGGATATAGAGTATGGCGACCAGGGTTTTCACCGCCGGGCAAATTTTATACCAGATTACTGGCGTCCGTGCGCCAGTCAAAAGCGTCAATAGCGCCATCACCAAAAGCATTCCTCCACTGGCGAGGTAAACGTTATGTGCCGTGCAGCTTTGAGGATTGCAGGACAGGACGACCAACAGCGGCAGCACGCCCAGGAAGATAAGCGCTAGCCCCTCGGCGATGACTTCCATCGCCAGTACTTTTTTGTTGTCATTGGATATCTCCCCAAAGCCCTTGACGATGGTTCTGGTGGGGATAAGGTGGGCAATGCCCCAGAGGATGATTATCCCCGCCCCGCTATATATCAAGGCTTCATTCATGATTACCCTCCCTGTTTATAAATATCCCCCACTTGGCGTCGGTAGGGCTTTATGTTCTGTCTTCGACTCTATAATGCCTATAATCAAATTTATTAACTTCTTGAGTTTATCTGCTTGTGGGTCGGAGTTAACATATTTATCGTGCCAGAGCAGCTCTTTAGTTTTGCCATCATGCACGACACTGAAAAGGTAAGTGGGATAGGGTGCTACTTCTATTTTTGTTTCGTTGTCGGCGACATGTACGGAAAACTTATCCGGGTAGTTAAAAAAGTCTATCGCCAGCATTTTCTGGTAAATGCTATCCATCTCTTCAGCCGTTAAAACCAAATCTATCGTGATAGCCGGGTCTAATATCATATCTCTGGTGTAGGTGCCATGAAAAGTATCTAATGTATTCCCGCCGCTTACGCCGTATTTAAAGACGAAGTTGAAATTGCCGTTTGCCTCGTGTGCCGCAGCGACGTTGCAGCCCGTGATGACTAAAAGTAGACCAGATATGATTAATAACAACAGCGCTTTTTTCATCTCATCCCTCGATGTATGATGCCGCCAGCCTGAAATAGCTCCGCGCGTTGGCGGCTATTTTCTCTTTTTCCGCGGCGGAGATATATTGGTCGTCGTACTGTAAGCAACCCACCTTACCCCGCACGTAAGCGCGGTAACACTTATAGAAGTTGAGCAGCTTTAATAGCTCTTTATCCCCGCTTTGGCTTACGTAGGCGTTAATGAAAATGCCGGACAGGTCTTGGCGACCATAATGGTCTAGGTCCATCGCCAGGAAAGCGATATCCGCCGTCACGTCGGTATACCTCAGCCTGTCAATAAACTCGATGCAATCGTAAATGCAGATGCCTTGGTAAAAGCAAATGTGCGCCGCGTGTAGGTCGCCGTGGCCGTCCCTTACTCTACCCTCTGCCATGCGCTTGAGAAACAAAGCGTGGTTGGTCTTAATGAAGCCCTCGGTATAATTCTTGATACGCTGATAGGTCTCCGGTTCGATGATGACGTCGAAGTACTTTTCCGTCTGCGCAAAGTTTTCCGACGTGTTTTTTATCACGGCTTCGATGCCGCCGAGTCGTGTGATTTCCTCACCGGTGGCGGCTTTCTTATGAAAATTAACAAGTATGCCTGACACTTTTTCCACCATCGCCGGGGTAACCTTGTTTTGCTGAAGCAGTATGTCCATCATGGCGTCCTGTGGCAGCCGCCGCATCTTGACAGCGTATTCTTGAGCCTCCCCTTTACCCCCGATAGTAAAGCCTTTATCTCTAGTTATCGGCACCACGCCCAGGTAGGTATCCTTACAGAGCCGCCGATTAAGCTCCACCTCTTTTTGGCAGTAATAAAGGCGTTTTTCCAGCGTGGTGTAGTCTAAAAAGCCCATGTCCACCGGCCTCTTGATTTTATAGACGTATTCCCCGGCGAGTAAAACATAGGATATCTGCGTCTGCACCAGCTCCACCTGCGGCGTCCGGTCGGGGTAAGCTTTGGGGTCGAGCAGGGCTTGAATAAGCTCCGGCAGTTCCGCCATTTTTAAGCCTCACCTCTGTTGAATATATAACGGGGATTGAGTCTGCGGGTTGCCCGGCGAAAGTTATAGCACCTTACTCGCGTTTTCGTTGAAAAACCGAGCCAAGCTAGCTATTTAGTCGTTTTAGCCTGCGCTTGTTGCTTTTCCTTGAGCTGTTTTTTAGCTTTCAGGTGCTTGTGCCAGGCGTTCTTCTTCGTCTTGTTCATCAGTAATAATATAGCTTATATCAGCGTTTCCCGCCACTCCCCTTTACCCAGTCCGCGAATCGTTTAAAAGAGCGGTCATAGGTGCGCTCTATCTCCGCCGGGAAAGCGCAGGCGGGGAGTTCGTTCATTTTCAGGTGGTAGCTGATACACTCGCAGCACTTGCCCTTGCGGGAGCAAGGCTCGTAGGTGCAGTTGCACTTGTCTTTATTGGCTTTAATATTGCATTCCATGTTTATTGTTTCATCAAGCCGAAGTTCGGTCTTTCCGGATTTTTACCCTTGAGGATATTTTCTGACTTCTGCCGAAAGAGCTCCTGCACCAGCGGGTCGGTGAAAATATAGAATGTGCCTTCCCGGATTGCTTTAAAGACGATGTCGGCGGTCTGTTCCGGAGATAGCGTGGGGCTGGCCTTATTGAACTGGCTGACCAGCTCCGCCTGCTGGTGAGGTTTAGGGGGTTTGGGTGGATTTACCAAGTTTGTCGGCCGGTTCCTTTCGGCTTCAAAAATCCGCGAGCTGACGAACGCCGGGCACAGGACGCTCACGCCGATAGGGGAATTCCTTTCCTTAAGCTGGATATAAAGCCCTTCCGAAAGCGAGAGAATGCCGGATTTAGTCACGGCGTAAATCACAAGCTGTGGTTCCGCCAGTAGGCCGGCCATGGATGAGGTATTGACGATGTGGCATGACGTGTTTTGTTTTAGCATAATCGGCAGAAACACTTTGATGCCGTAAATGACCCCCCAGAGGTTGACGCCAATCCTCCATTCCCAGTCAGCGATGGTGTTTTCCCAGACGGGCTTGCGTAGAGAAATATCCGTGTTCACGCCGGCGTTATTAAAAAGTAAATGCACACCGCCGTAAGCGTCGACGGTCTTTTGTGCCAGGGCTTCAACATCGGAGAGTTTGGAAACATCGGTGCGCACCGCCAGCACTTCAGCCCCGCGGGCTTTTAGGGTTTTTACTGCCTGTTTCAGGGCTGGCTCCTCGATATCCGCGATGACTACCTTCATCCCTTCGACGGCACAACGCTCCGCCAGTCCCCACCCGATGCCGCTGGCGCCGCCCGTCACGACGGCCACTTTACCTTTAAAATCCTTCACGGTTGATCCTAGCCGTACTTTTTCCTCATCTCCGCTGATAGTTCCGTCAGCAGCTTGAGCGCCTGCTCGGTGCCTTCTTCGGTTAGAGCGTTTAACCCGCAGCAGGGTAAAAGCAGGCTATGCTTAAAAATTTCTTTGAATGATAATCCGTTGCGAGTGAAGGGCGCCATCGCCTCTTCCAACCGGTCTTTTAGACTAGCGAGTGACTCTTTCCCCAGAGGTTCCATTTGATTGGGCACAATGCCCCACGCGATGCAGCCGCCCCGCCCGATAAACTTTTTCACTTCGTCCGGATAGAGGCTTAACGACTGCGCGTAGGCGTAGGCATCGAAGTTGAGGATGTCCATCTTCGTTTTCAGCAGTATTGACCAGTCGGTGTTGCCGCAGCAGTGGATGCCTTTGAGCCCGTTGATGCCGTCGAAGACCTCGTTAATCATCTCCACGATTTTTTCCGGCTTGGAGAAAGCCCCGGCGGCAACGGACGACCCGTACGACGCCATATAAGGCTCATCGACGAAGATGATGGTGTTCTTCGAGATTTTCTTTAGCTCGTTTTCTTCCCATTTGGCCTTGAGCTTTAAAAACTTGGGGACGGCGTCGCCGAGGATATCATGATAGAGTATCGCCCGCTTATTTTCGTCGGTAATAGTCATGCCCCAGGACAAAGGGCCTGTAACACAACCTTTGACTGCCTTTGGCGTTAGCCCGCCCTGCTCCAGCAGGGCGTAAAGCCCCGCCGCATATTCCCGCCCGATGGAGTATTTGGCGGCATCGTTTTCCAGGTAGGCTTGATATAACGCTTCGAGCGATTTGGTGTAGTCCTTGGCGGTATCGACATAAATGCGGTTATTCTCCACCACTACGCCCGGGAAGCCCTCGCTGTATTGCACGTACATGTTCTCTAAAAAGGTCCGCTTGGGCAGCTGCGGCCAGGTGGGAATGTCTTTAAGGTAGCGTGTCAGCAGGGCGCACGCCTTTTTGGCGTCCGTGTAGGGCACACTGCCGATGATGGTGGCTAAACAGTTAAACTCTGTATTTGACATAATGTTATGCTCTCTTGACATATTTCCCGATGAGTAGGTCCAGTTTCTTCTTCAAGTCGGCGGGTATCGCCGCAATATCCGTGGTAATGGCCCCTTCAAGAGAATTGGCGCAGCCGCACTCGCGTTTCGCCGGTACCCTACCCGCCGCCAGTTTGATGGTCTTCTTGGCTAAATCGATGTTGTTGCGCATCGTGGTTAAAATAGCTTCCACGGTGACCGCTTCTTTGGCTTCGTGCCAGCTGTCATAGTCGGTGATGCAGGCGATGGAAGCATAGCAGATTTCCGCCTCGCGCGCCAGCTTGGCTTCCGGCAGCACCGTCATGCCGAGCACGTCTGCCCCCCAGGCTTTATAGAGACGGCTCTCCGCTCTGGTGGAAAAGGCAGGTCCCTCCATCGCAATAAATGTGCCGCCCTTATGCACCGTCGCCCCGGACTCTTTGGCTGCCTGATAAACGATATCACTTAACACCGGGCAAAACGGCTCGGCGAACGCAATGTGGGTGACGATGCCCCCGCTAAAAAAGGTGCTGATGCGCCCCCGCGTCCGGTCGATTACCTGGTCGGGAATCAGCAAATGTCCCGGCTCTAGCTCCTCTTTAAAGCTCCCGCAGGAGTTCGACGAGATGATGAACTCCACGCCGAGCGACTTTAAAGCGTAAATGTTAGCGCGTGATGGCACCTCGCTAGGGGAGATTCGGTGACCCTTGCCGTGTCGCGGCAGGAAGGCTATCCCTACCCCGCCCAATTTCCCCACTATTATCGCGTCCGACGGCTTACCGAAAGGGGTATCCGGGTATATCTCCTTAACGTCCGCAAGCCCCTCGATATCATAAAGCCCCGTCCCGCCAATAACGCCGATTCTAGCCTGTGACTGGGACATTAAGCGACCTCCTGCTTCTGAAAGGTAATTTTTAACTCACCCATTTGAGGTTCTCCCCAATCTCCAAATATTTCATATGGGATAACAAGCTTACTATCAAGAATATTAGCCGAATTTGCAGGATAGCGTAATTCTAGTGATGGAAATAGTGTTGGTTTATTAACAAAACAAACATGATTATGATTATTTATATAGTTTACTAATTCATTCTCTCCCTGAGGAATGTGGTAATATCGAGATTCACTTCCTACATTGACATAATTTATCGTAGGATTATAAATTTTCGGAATACAAAAACTAATCTGAAATAAGTCTGTTATTGCATTTCCTTTATTTATAACAGAAAAGGGCAAGCGGCGCACTATATCAGGCCGTAAATTAACTGTTTTTTCATTGTTGTTAGTATCAGTAAAAATAACTTCAAGTTTTGGTTTAGCCAAAGCTTTTTCGAGTTGGGCATAAGTAAACCATAGAGTATACCAAATACCTATAAATGCTAAAACAGCATAACCTAAAGCTGCTGTTGCTATGGTATCAGCCCATGTAAGTTTTAAAGTGTATTGAAGAATAGCAGTACAAACAGCTGGAAATAAAGCTAGTATAAATCCAACATTCCGAACTTTTTTAAAATTCATTTACCTCACCAACCTTAATCCTCCCAATCGTATCTAAAGTATATTCCAGCGTCACTTTTGCCGCAACCCCTCTTAAAAACCAAATCCCCCTTCCCCCCAAAATATAAGGGCGGGCTTAACACCCGCCCCTACTAATTACAAATTACTAAATACCAATTACTTCTTCTATCCCCAGCTCTTAAATGGGTTCGGCTTGAGCTTTAATTTAGCGTTGCGCTTCGCCTCGGAGGTTGGCTTCCCCGTCACCGGGTGCTTAAAGCTAAACGGGTAGATATAGCCGGAGGGGTACTGCGTATCGAACTCCGCCCACTCGTCCGGGTTGAGTTTCATCGTTGGCCGCGGTGCTTCCTTGCCGTCGGGTGGCGGTTGAGGCGTCCTCGTCGGATAGGCATAATGCATCAGCAGGCGCAGCTTAAGTATCTTCCAGACCCCTTTATCCTTGATATAGTCCATCTCGTAGATAACGGCCATTATCGCTGGGTCGAGGGGGGTAGTGGCGCGGGATAAAATCCCCCCGTAGCCGTACCAACGGCCGTGCGCCGTCTTGCCGTCGGCTGCCACCGTTATCACCGGCGAAACCTGCATCACCATGTGCAGGAACTCCGGCGGCGTTTCCTTCATCCGCCCGAAGTACTTGCGGATGCCCTCCGGTCCTTTATAAGTGCCCTCGACGAAGGTGCCGGAGACATTAGGATTATTCATCGCAAAGCAGTCGATGATTTCATCGCCCATCCAGTGCTCCAGGTAGTAGCCGTAAGCGCACTGCAGCCGCTTGATGGCGTCGATATCCTCGAGCGTTTGTATCTGCCTTTTAAGCGTCTTAATTTCACTCTCCATTGTCTTGAGTTTGGTGTCAAGCGTCTTGTCACTCATCGTACTTCTCCTTAAATTACTTCACCCCTTTAAACAGGTCGCGCTCATGGAGATGCCCCTTTACCGGCGGATAGGCGCGCATATAATGGTCGCGGGGTCCCAGGATTTTATTTATCAAGGCAAACAATCCGCCGCGTCGCGGACCGCTCCCGGGAGATAGTTGACTGGCGTGGCACTCCGCTGCCTGGTTGCGTGTGGCGGCTGCCTTTTTATTAATGCGGATAATGGCATGTATCGGGAAGTCCGGCTCAATAAATTCCTCAAGGTCGATATCTTTATTCCGCCCAACATGGTGTACATCCCGCCCGAAGAGTTTCATCATCTTAACCGTGAATTTTAAGAAACGATGCGGGAAAACGTGATAGTACAGCTTCTGCGGCTGGAAAGCCGGACCAGCCTCGGGGTATTTTTGTGGGTCACCGCATGCCTGTAATGCCATCACGGTGGCTTTATGAATCGCAATATGGTCGGGATGTCCGTACCCGCCGTTGGGGTCGGAGGTAAGCACCACCTCCGGTTTGAGTTCCCGTAGTATTTTCACGATGCGTTTTGCCACCTCTTCCGTCGGGGCGGCAGCTAAAGCGTTAGGGTGCTTATTATCCGGCGTGCCTGCCATGCCGGAATCGCGGTAGCCCAGATAAATAACATCCTTTAATCCGAGGACTTTTGCCGCGCACTCCAGTTCATGCGTACGCAGGTCAGCGATGGATTTATATCCCTTTAGCATTTCCGGCGCCACTTCGCCGACCTCACCGCGCGTCCCGCAGACGTAATAGACGTTATACCCGGCCGCGGCGTACTGCGCTAGCGTTCCCCCAACCCCGAACGATTCGTCATCTGGATGCGCGCCGGTTAAAACCAGTGTTTTAGGTGTTTTCATTTTAGTGTTTTAATCCCCTCTAGATACGGCTCTCGGATAATTCCTTTATCGGTAATGATAGCACTAATATACTTATGTGGCGTCACATCGAAGGCAGGGTTGGCAGCGCTTACTCCTTCCGGCGCGACACGTTTGCCCTGGAAGTGGGTCACTTCGTCCGCATTACGTTCTTCGATGGGTATTTTCTCTCCGGTCTTTATCGAGACATCGATGGTAGAAACTGGTGCGGCGATATAAAAAGGGATATTGTTCTCTTTGGCTAGCACCGCCAGTGTATAGGTGCCGATTTTATTCGCTGTATCTCCGTTAGCGGCAATCCTGTCCGCGCCGGTGATAACGCAATTGACCCGTCCACTCCGCATAAAATACCCCGCCATAGAATCGGTGATTAACATCACTGGCACGCCGACTTTTTGCAGCTCCCAGGCGGTCAGCCGCGCCCCTTGCAGGAGCGGCCGTGTTTCATCAACGAGCACTTTTATTTTCTTACCCTGCTTGTGAGCGGCAATAATTACTCCGAGCGCGGTACCGTAGCCGGATGTCGCCAGGGGACCGGTATTGCAATGTGTTAGTACCGTCCAGCCGTCTTTGAGTAGGTCTGTCCCCAGCAGGCTAAGGCGCTGGGTGGCATCAGCTTCTTCCTGATGTATTTTTAAGGCTTCCGTTATTAGCGCTCTTTTTATATCTTCTGGGTTTTTGCCGGTTTCCGCGGCTTTTTTCATCCGCTCCAGGGCGAAGAACAGGTTGCGGGCGGTCGGGCGCGTGGAGGCAATAATGTCAATGACTTTTTGTAGTTGCTTTATAAACTCGCCGCGTGCCGTAGCCTTGATTTTTAAAGCCCCCAGGGCGACGGCATAAGCCCCGGCTATCCCAATGGCGGGCGCACCCCTTATTTTCATTTCTTTAATGGCGGCGGCAACGCTGCGGTAGTCGTTCAGCTCAAGGTAAACCTCGGCTTGGGGCAGCCTTGTCTGGTCAAGTATCCGTACCCGGTCGCCGAGCCAGGCGATGGGCTGGTAGTCTTTTTTAGTCAACTTTTTCTCTTTTCCCATTCCTCTCGTTTCAGCTCCATCAGCAGAAAATTGTAACCGTCGCGCTTAATGGTGCCGCAGGAGATAAACCCGCATTTGCTAAAGCATTTCTGCGCCCGTTTGTTCCAGTCCAAAGTCTTAAGGTAAAGGCGACCAAAACTTGATGTTTTATAAATATGGTCGACTAGGGTGTTGACGGCGTCGGTTCCGTAGCCTTTATCCCAGTAGTCCTTATCGCCAATCATAATACCCACCTGCGCCTCCCCCTTCTTGACGTTGATGTCGTAGCAGGTACAATTGCCTATATGCCTGCCATCGAGGGTTTCTACCGCTAGGGGAAAGCGGCGGCGGTCTTTACGGTGAACCGCGGAAGAATAATCCAGCAGGTAAACGGAGAAGGACATCTCAAGGGTAGAGGCGGCATCAAGCTCCGCCAGTTCAGGGTCTATCTGCCACCGATAGTCGTTGCGGACATCAGTGAGTTTTTTCTCGCGGAGTCTGGTTTTATTGCCGATGATAATGTTGCCGTTTAGTGATTTTAGTCCGACAAATTTATCGCGTTTCCAAAGTTTCATAGTATCAAAAGCGCCTGGCGGTTATATCAATTCTCCCCTGTTTCCTCATCATCCTCTTCTTCTTCGCCGCGTTCCCAGATAGGCTCGGTGAAGTAGTCAATATATTCTTCCATCGCCTGGGCGGCAACCTGTTTAATTCGTTCACTCGCCTCCACCGCCATTTTCAACATATCTGCAAGGTCAACTTTGATGCCAAGCATCTCGGTCAACACCTTGAGTACTGCTAAAGCGGCCATGGGATTGGGCACGCGGCTGGCATAAACTGGTACTTCGCCTAGCAGGCAGATGCCGTCTATCTCTCTTTCCTTGGCGACGCCCAATAGTAGCCCGTTAAGCCCGGCGATTTGCAGGTTGCTGGAGTGCTCAAGGTTAAAGGTTTTCAGGTCGGTGGCTAAGAGGTGGCTGGTCGCTACGCCCCAGACTTTAGGTGGTTCGGTATGGTGGATGCGCGTAATGGCGGCGGCGCAAGTATAGATGCATTCCACGCCGAACTTCTGGCCGACGTCCAGAACACAGTGGGCCAGCTCGTAGCCTTTGGAAACCGGCTGGTCGTCGCCGAGGAAGAGTATTAAGTCACTGCCCTTGCCGGGATTCTTAAGGTAGTAGAAGTCGCTTTGAGGGAAGCTGGGCTCTTCCACAACATCTTCACGTACCAGCACGCCGATGGGGTCGAAGAAGTAAGCCGGCTCCAGGTAGCCCAGCTCTTTAAAGGGGAGTTTGGTTCTAAGGTAGTTGGCGATAATCATCGCCACGTTGCCGATGCCGGGCCAAGCCGCTAAAAGGTTGGGTGTCTTGAGCTTAGGCCGGGCGGTTATTTTTAAAATATCGCTCATTTATGTGTTCCTCTTGATACTACGCCTCTATTGAATATTGTACTCCGTTATGAGTATATTTTCTAAATTATGAGGGGGATTTTACCCCTTACTCGACACGCTAAGTCCCTTGCAGCAGAAGGGCGGGGTCTGGAGGAAGCTGCTCACCCATTTAGTTTCGCTGCCGATGGCGGCAATATCTTTAAGGATTTGATAAACGTTGCCGGAAACCATCGTGTCCTTGACGCGCCCTACGATTTTGCCGTTCTCTATCTTATAGCCAAGCAGGACGTTGCCACTGAAGTCTCCGCCCAAAATGTTACCCTGCTCCGCCCCCATCAGCTGCTCGATGACCAGCCCCTCCTTGATATCGGCCACCATTTCATCGAAGGTAATCTTGCCGGGGGTAATGACCAAACCGCTGGCGGCTGGTGTGGGCAGGCTGCCGCGGCTGCGGCTGCCGTTGCCGGTGCTTTTTTTACCAGCCAGGGCGGCCGTCTGCAAATCATATAAAAAGCCCTTGACCACCCCTTTATTAACGAGGGGAGTGCGCTGGCTGGCCACGCCTTCATCGTCGCAGGGGCGGCTGGCGGGACGGTAAGCCACCGTGGGGTCGTCACACAGACTAAAATTTTTATCGAATACCCGCTTTCCGATTTTGTCGCCCAGTGGAGACGCGCCTTCATATACAGTCTTGCCGTTAAAGGCTGATAGGAGGGGGAAAATTAAAGCCCCCGCCACGCCGTTGGACGTAAAAATAACCGGTAAAACTTTAGTGGGGGATTTTGCCTTGTGTTTCGCCATGTCCAGCTG
>JBGOXC010000120.1:0-4930 GCA_041478935.1 Dehalococcoidia bacterium | reverse complement strand
GGCCATCCGGTTACCCACGACATCGAGCTAGACATCGACAAACTCAAAGAAAAATACTCAGCTTCCAGGACAGGCGGGGGCGGGGAATAAACAATGAGGCAGGCTTAATGATGAAAGTCTCTCTTGATGTTGATATCGGTGGAACGTTTACCGACCTTTTTTTAAACTATGACGGTAAGAGTGTCTTTACTAAAACACCCACGACCGGATATAACCTATCGGTTGGATTTATGAGAGCTGTAAAAGATGCAGCGGCGTTGCTTGGTATTCCCGTCAGAGAATTATTGAGCAGCACTGAAGTTGTACGCTATTCGACGACCATCGCCATGAACACACTACTACAGAGAACTGGACCTAGACTCGCCCTAATTACCACGGAAGGCTTTGAAGATATTGTGCCCATCGGCAAGGGCGCATCATGGTCCGACCAGTTGACTTTCAGGGAAATCAGGAACCTAGCACGCATTGTCAAACCAGAACCAATTATTTCCAGAGAAATGACCGTGGGCGTCAAAGAAAGGGTCAACAGTCGTGGAGAAATTATCCGGCCGTTGGACGAGGAAGACTTTCTGAAAAAGCTACAATATTTGGTAGACAAGGGAGCCAGGGGATTTGTCGTCAGCCTGCTCTTCTCGTATGCCAATCTCACTCATGAAAAACGCATAGCCGAAATAATCCGCAGGGAATACCCAGACTTTTACCTGGGTGCTATGCCGGTTGTGCTGTCTTCGGAAGTAACACCAAAGCAAAACGAATATACGCGCACCGTGACTACAATATTAAACGCTTACCTACATTACTCTATGTGGGAGCAGATTTCTGGCACGGGCGATGAACTACGCAACTCCGGTTATGATAAGACTATCATGATGGTTCATAACAGCGGTGGCATGGCTGAAGTCTTCCGTACGGCGGCAATTCAAACCTTTAACGGGGGACCGGTGGCCGGGCTTATTGGCGGGGCCAACGTCGGCAAGATATTGGGCTACGATAATATCGTTGTCAGCGATATGGGCGGAACCAGCTTCGACCTGGGGCTGGTTGTAGCCGGCAGCAGCCGGTTTTACCAGTATCACCCGCTCATTGACCGCTGGTGGGTGGACATGACTGTCCTAGAGACAAGGTCTATCGGGGCGGGCGGTGGCTCTATCGCCTGGCTGAATCCAGTTATGGGCAATCGCTTAGAAGTGGGACCGCAAGGCGCCGGTTCGATGCCAGGACCGGCTTCCTATAATTTAGGCGGCATCGACCCCACCGTCACCGATGCCGATATCGTGCTGGGCTACATAAACCCCGACTATTATCACGGCGGCCGCATGAAACTCGATAAAGGCAAAGCGGTATCTGCCATCAGGGAAAAAATCGCCAAGCCCATGGGAACTTCGGTAGAAGAGGCGGCGCTATTGATTAAAAAGATAGTTGACGCCAATATGGGCGATACCATCGCCAAAGAGACCTTCCTCCGCGGGTTCAAGCCTAGCGATTTCATCCTCTTTGCCTTCGGCGGTGCCGGACCGACCCACTGCTGTTCTTACGGGCCGTATGCCGGGATAAATAAAATCGTCGTCTTCCCTTTCTCGCCGGTGTTCTGCGCTTTTGGTTCCAGTACCATGGATATCCTGCATCTCTACGAACAATCACTTCGTCTGCCTCTAATGGCCCCTGTGACAATGAAACCCTTCGAAGATTACGATGTATTCAATAAAGCTATAAAAAACCTCCAGGAGAAAGCGATCAAAGACATCACCAATGAGGGCTTCTCCCTGGATTCCATTAAATTCGGCCTTGAGATAGAGGCCAAGTACGGGGGACAATTGAACATCCTCCGTTTCATGTCTCCGCTCCTTTTTATCAATAGCGCGACCGATGTGAAAGCGGTATATCAAGCCTTCGAGGACGAGTACTGCCGTGTCTACAGCAGAATTTCGGCTTATCCCCAGGGGGGCGTGGATGTGCTTAATCTGATACTGCGCGCCACCGTGGATCACCCCAAACCGAAACTCCCCACCTATCCGCGGGCCAAGGAGGCGCCGGCCCCGGAGGCGCTGAAAGGCAAAAGAGACGCTTACTGGGTAGAATACGGGGAGTTCCGCCCAACGCCCGTTTACGACGCTAAATCTCTGAAACACGGAAATATTATTAACGGCGCCGCAGTCATTGAAGCCGAGGATACCACTATCGTACTGCCGCCGCCGCTAAAGCTTTCCGTAGATAAATACCACAATTTCATCTTGGAGAGAACATAGAGAAGGGGGGCGATATGAGACCAGACCCGCAAAAGCTACTACAATGGATAAAGCCCAATAAACCGACGGATAAAGAACTGGAATGTTTGAAATTGCTCCAGCCTGGCGATTACGAGATTTATACCGAGAAGCTGAACAATTTCCTGCTGGAGTCCAAGGAAGTCTTCCTGAAGCTGGGCGTGAGCAGCATGCTCCGCTCGGGCGACCTGGTAACCGGCATCTATACCCCCACTGGTGAAATGGTGGCCGCCTGGTGCGGGACATATCTCCACGCCGTCATCGGCCAACTACCAATAAAGTACATAGCCGAAACATGGAAAAACGAGCCCACGGTGGGCGTCAAAGACGGCGATATTTTTTACTGCTCCGACCCCCTTTACGGGGGGATACATAACTGCGACCAGATTGTCGTTATGCCAGTGTTCAATGATGGCGAACTTATTGCCTGGACGAATGCGGCCGTGCACCAGCCAGAGACTGGTGCCTGCGAACCGGGCGGGATGCCGTTGACTGCTAAGACGAGGCATGATGAAGGTATGCTTCTATCTCCCATTAAGATAGGTGAGAACTTCAGACTTCGTGAAGACCTGGTGGAGATGTGCGTTAACCTGATGTCGCGGGCACCGCGCATGCAAGCAATTGATATGAGGGCCAGATTGAGCGCCGCTGACCGGCTGCGAGGCCGACTTGTGACGTTCGCAAAAGAGAAAGGCAACGATTTCGTTAAAGGCCTGTTCCGCCGCATTATCATCGAGGCAGAAGAAGGCACCCGCCGGCGCATCAAAGAATGGAATGACGGTACCTACCGGGCGGTTACTTTTATGGACATCGTCGGGGAAAAACACCGGCTGGTACGAAACTTTCTCACCCTACATAAAAAAGGCGACCAGCTTATCTGGGATTTCACCGGCACCTCCCCTGAAACCGATAGTCCCCAGCACTGTATGCCCCACGGGCTGGCAGCCAATGTGGCTATACATCTTATGTCTTACTCGTTCGCCGATTTGCCGATATCCGCCGGTATCTTTGGGCCGATGGAGTGGATTGTGCCCGAAGGGTGTATGTTTAACCCTAACTTTGAAGCTGCCCAGAGCAATAGCGCTCCCTCATGTCACGGGGCGATGACCCTGGGCACCATCTGCATGAGCAAACTGATGTTTGATAGTCCACAGCGGGAGCTTGTGTCGGCGGCAATCGGCAATACGGGCGTGGGCGTGTTAATCTCCGGGGTAAATCAGTGGGGTGTCCAGGTTGCTGATTTCCTCGCCTTCGGTCTTAATACGGAAGGGCATGGTGCCAGGTCTGACTTGGATGGCGTGGACGCCTTCGGCTTTTCCCATTGTCCTTCGGGCAGAGCACCGGACGTTGAAGATATAGAAAACGAGTTCCAATTTTTAAATCTGGCGGCCAAGCTAAGCAGGGATAGCGGCGGCTTCGGCAAGTATCGCGGCGGCTCGGGTACAGAGACAATTTATGTAGTAAATTATGTAGATTATGCCCTTTATAACAGCCACGTCAAAGGCAGTAAAATACGTAATTGCATCGGCTTGTTCGGGGGTTATCCGCCGCCTACTCTGCCTGGCATTGAGGTCAAGCACACAAACATTTGGGAAAAGATGAAAAGAGGCGATAAAGATATCCCATCAGGAGCTTCTCAGCTGATTACCGAAAGGACCATAAAGGGTGATTACGAAATTAGCAGCATATTTAAAAAAGTTCACGTCATGGAAAATGGCGACCTATGGGTCGTCTTTAGCGGCGGTGGCGGCGGTTATGGCGATGTGCTAGAAAGAGAACCAAGATTGGTCATGGATGACTTAAGGAAGGAAGCTATTTCTGCCTGGACGGCGGAAAACGTTTATCATGTGGCTTATGATCCCGAAACCTTTGAAGTAGATGAAGAAAAAACTAGGCAGCTCCGCCAGAAGGAGAGAGAAGACCGGATTTCTCGCAGTACGACCTGGGATACGTTCGAAAAGGAATGGTCACAGCTTCGTCCTGCTGAAGAGATTCTGGAGTATTACGGGTCATGGCCGGATGGTAGGAAAACAAGAGAAATAATTAGGATGTAACCGTTCTGAAGTTTGAGATACGTGTAAAATGATTACTCCTAAGAGATTGGTTAGAGGAGTATTTGAATCGGCTGATTTACCAAGGTTGCCTTTTATCCCTTGGGTATTTACCCATGCTGCCAGACTTGAACAAATACCAGTGCGAAGCATATTCGCAGATCCAACTAAATATACAAAATGCCTTCAGAATGCTCAGAAGCTATATGGTTACGATGCTATCATCGGCAGTTTTGATTCTTCCCTGGAAATGGAGATATGCGGTTGCCCTATAAACTGGAAGGGCGATTATGAAACACCATCAATCCGCCCAAACCCCGATTTCGACTTGGACCGGCTTAAGGATATCAACATAGAGAGTGCCGTTAAAACAGGTAGATTTGGTACTGTTATCGAGTCCTTGCGACGCATTAATATGGTTGCGGGGCCAAATCTGGCTCTAGCCGCCGTAGTTAACGGTCCACTGACTTTGATATCGGGCTTGACAGGTAAAGACCCTCTTAAGGACTTTGCCGAAAGGCCGGAAGAAGCTACCAAGGCTACCGAGGCTGCTGCCGAATTTCTACTAAAAGTAGTCCAGGTTTACTGCCAGTTGGGATTAGATGTTGTTGCAAT
>JBGOXC010000165.1:0-3656 GCA_041478935.1 Dehalococcoidia bacterium | reverse complement strand
GGTTCCCCCAGCCCCAGTTCGTAAAACTCCAGCGCTTGCATTTCTAATTTAGCATTATCGGCTTTGTTCACTGCTACCAGCACCGGCTTTTCTGACCGTCGTAATAAATCGGCGATTTCTATATCTGCTGGCATTACCCCATCAATGGCGTCCATCACAACGACAATGACGCTGGCTTCGGCGATGGCGGTCTCCACTTGTGCCTTTACCCCGCGACTGATAGTAGTGCTCGGCTCTACTTCCAAACCGCCGGTATCCACCAGCGTAAATTCCACCCCTCCCCAGCTGACGTCCGCCGTATTGCGGTCGCGGGTGGTCCCCGGATGGTCTTCGGTGATCGCTACCTGTCGTTTTACTATACGGTTTAAGAGTGTGGATTTCCCCGTGTTAGGCCGTCCCACAATCGCCACAATGGATTTAGTCATGTTTGTTTTTCTTTGGGTTTTTTTGGGGGCGTTTATTCGGTCAACGTAAGTCCGGCATCAATATTTCCGAACCTCCCAGTATATCTACTAGCAATGCCTTCTGCGCGTGCAGCCTGTTTTCTGCCTGGTCAAAGACTACCGACTTCGGGCTGTAGATTAGGTTCTCGGCAACTTCTTGTCCATGGTGAGCTGGGAGTGGATGCATCAATATAGCATCCGGCTTGGCTAATCCGAGCAGCTGGCTGTTTATCTGGTACGCGGCGAACGCTTTCTGACGCTGCTTTGTCTCTGCTTCCTGTCCCATGCTTATCCACACGTCGGTATAGATGATGTCGGCGTTGGTGGCAGCCTGGCGCGGGTCTTCCGTGCATAGTATCGTGGACTGGCTGTCCGCGGCGAATTGCTGCGCCGCCTTGAGTATTTTATCCTGCACGCGGTATTCTTTTGGCGAAGCAATGCGGAAGTCTATCCCGCACAAAGCCGCTGCCAGCATTAGGCTGTGTGCGCTATTATTTCCATCGCCGATATAGGCTAGAGTCAGCCCCTCCCACGTTTCCTTGTGCTCGTAGATTGTCAGCATATCCGCCAGCGCCTGGCAGGGGTGCTCCACGTTGGATAACGCATTAATCACCGGTATCGCGGCGTTATTCGCCAGTATTTCTAGGTTCTCGTGAGAAGTCGTGCGCAGGGCGATGGCATCTACCAGCCGGCTCAATACCCGGGCAGCGTCTGGTATCGATTCTCGCTTGCTTAGTTGCACTTCATCCGGAGATAAATATATGCACTCGCCGCCGAGCTGCCGCATCCCAACCTCAAAGCTGACCCTGGTTCTCAACGATGGCAGCTCAAAGAGCAGCGCCAATATCTTTTGGCTTAACTGCGAATTCCATCTTTCGGTTTTCATCGTCGCGGCATGGGTTATTATTGTTTTTAATCTCTCGCTTGTCAGGTCGGCTATTGAAAGAAAATCTTTACTCTTCAAAATGACCCTCCCGTATGCCACCAGTATAGCATGAATTACATAATCTTCAACAGTACCAATTTGACACCCCTCCGTATTCTTTTCTAATATTCAATTAGTCTGGAGGTGCCTATGAAAGAAAAGTATACCGTTTCTGGCAAAGACGTACTGGAAAAGGTCAAGCAGCTTATCCGCGAAGGCAATGTCCGCCGCGTACGCCTTATCCACGAAGGCAAAACCATTATCGAAATACCTTTAACCATCGGCGCGCCGGTGGTAGTCGTGGGCATTCTGGCCGCGCCGCTCCTGGCGGCGATAGGCGCATTTGCTGCCCTTATCACCGAATGCACTATTGAAGTAGAGAAAGTGGAGGAGAAAAAGTAATTTTTCTCCGACATCCCGGCGAAAGCCGGGATCTAGGGGAGGAAGGGATTTCCTGCCTCTACTCAAGAGGAGTTATTTAGTCATGCTTGAAATTATCCTTGTCCGTCACGGCGAAACCGCCTATAACGCCGCCGAAACCTTTAGGGGTAGGGCAGACGTGCCCCTTAACGCCACCGGACTTAAACAAGCACAGCTCCTCGGCAAATACTTGAGCGCCGAAAAAATCAACGTCGTTTACTCCAGTCCTCTCCAGCGCGCCGTTAAGACCGCCGCAACCATCGCCGCCTCGCAAAAGCTTAAAGTCAAGCTCGTGGAGAATCTTAACGACATCGACTGCGGCGAGTGGCAGGGCCTCACGCTTAAGGAAGTCAAAGAAAAGTATAGTGAAATTTACCAGGACTGGCTGGACATGCCCGAGCAGGTAAGAATCCCCGGCGGCGAAAGCTTGGAGGACGTTAGACGCCGCGCCTTGCCCTTTGTACAGGACGCCATCACCCGTGCCCGCGAGGGTAAAATCGTGCTGGTCTCCCACCGCGCTGTGAATAAAGTGCTAATCTGTGCCCTGTTGGGACTGGATAATAGCATGTTCTGGAGCTTTAAGCTGGATACCGGTGCCATTACCCGCTTTAGTTTCGACGGCAACCGTACCGTGCTTATCAGCCATAATGATACCTCTTTCTTAAAGCCCCTCCGCCTCCCCGCCCACAAAGATTTTTAGTTAAAATCCCTGTACCTATCTCCCTCTTTCATAAAGAGGGATTAAGGGAGTTTTTACCCATCCCTTCTTCTGCTATAATTAGGTCATGGCAAAACCCCTCCTCGTTTTATTCGACGGCAACGCTATCGTCCACCGGGCTTACCATGCCTTCGGCCCCACCAAGTACCGGCAGGCTATGCCCTTAACCGTCTCCAAAACCGGCGAGGTCGTCAGCGCTGTCTACGGCTTCGCTCTCATGCTCCTTAAAGTCCTTAACGAGCTTAAGCCCACCCACTTCGCCATCGCTTTTGATAAAGCCGGTCCCACTTTCCGCCACGAGATGTTCGCTAAATACAAAGCCAACCGCCCTGCCACCCCCGATGAATTAATCAACCAGTTCGGGCGGGTACGGCAGGTGGTGCAGGCTTT
Source organism: Dehalococcoidia bacterium (assembly GCA_041478935.1). GTDB lineage: Bacteria > Chloroflexota > Dehalococcoidia > Dehalococcoidales > RBG-16-60-22 > RBG-13-51-18. The sequence continues at coordinate 760 of JBGOXC010000165.1, read as the reverse complement.
TCACATCCCCCTCTTTGAACTCGATAAGTACGAGGCGGATGATGTCCTCGGCACATTAAGCAAGCAGGCGGCGGAAAAAGGAGTGGATACCGTTATCGTTACCGGCGATGCCGATACCATGCAGCTGGTAGCACCGCACGTTAAAGTCCTCTATCCTAAAGCCGGCAAGGCTTTCAGCGATACCGCCCTCTTCGATGCGGAAATGGTCAAGGAGAAGTTCGGCGTTGGCCCCGAGCATGTGGCGGATTACAAGGCGCTGGTCGGCGACCCCTCCGACAATATCCCCGGTGTCCCTGGCATCGGCGAGAAGACCGCCGTTAAACTGATACAGCAGTTCGGCAGTGTTGAGGATGTCTATAAACATCTGGAAGAGGTAGAGCCGCCCAAGGTCAAGGAAATCCTGGCAAAGAATAAGGATATCGCTTTCCAGAGCAAGAAACTGGCCACTATCGTTACGGAAACCCCCGTTACTTTAAATCTGGACGACTGTCGTGTCGGCAAGTTTGACCGCCAGCAGGCCGTCGAGCTTTTCCGCGAGCTGGAATTTAATAGCCTGCTCCCCAAGCTGCCGGTTTCCGATACTGACACCACCGTCTTAACCGAAGCTAGAGCCCACCCCCCCCCCCCCAGCGCCAAATGTGTGGTTTCCCCCCCCCCAGACCATTATTACATTGTTAAAAAAAAAACCTAGGCGGGGTGTTTTTGCATCGATAAAGCTACAAACCGGTTTATTACCCATAACGCACAAATACTCGGCAAT
>JBGOXC010000017.1:0-9669 GCA_041478935.1 Dehalococcoidia bacterium | reverse complement strand
GAATTATACCTCGCCGGAGCCACCGCTAAAGAAGCCGTTGCTGCCGTAGCGGGAGAAACCGGATTAAAAAGAAAAGAATTATACCAGACCTGGATAAAGCTGGACAAGGTCTGGGAAAGAAAACCGAATAACCGTAAAATAAAGTAAAGGAGCAAGCATATGCGACGCGGCTGTGTATCTTTAGGCGAAATTAAGTGCGATAACTGCAAGAAACCCATCCCCTATCCCGACCGCTACCTGGCAATCAATGAAAAGGACGGGAAAGAGGACGAACAGGGTGAAACGAAGCGTTACTGCATCGAGTGCTGCCTGAAGAAGGGTTATGCCCAGTATAAAGAAGAGAAAGGCGAAAAGATACTGACCTTTTTCTAAAGAATCGATTATGAGCGAAAAAATTTTCATCGGGGTCGCCTGGCCTTACGCTGAAGGCTCACTTCATATTGGAAATATTGCGGGAGCAAATCTGCCGGCAGATATTTTTGCCCGCTACCACCGCCTTAAGGGCAACGAGGTGCTGATGGTATCCGGCTCTGACCAGCACGGCACGCCGATTACTCTGAAAGCTGAACAGGAAAGCAAGACCCCCCAGGAAATAATCGATTATTACCAGCGAGAGTTCATGGATTGCTGGCAGAAGCTGGGTATTTACTTCGACCTCTACACCGGCACACATACGGAAAATCACACCAAGGTTTCGCAGGATATTTTCCTGAAACTTTTAGAGAAAGGCTATCTATTCAAGAAAACCGTCGCCCAGATGTACTGTCCCCAGTGCCAGCGCTTTTTACCCGACCGCTATGTCGAAGGCACCTGCCCTTTCTGCAAAACACCCGGCGCCCGCGGCGACCAGTGTGACGCTTGCAGCAAGCCGCTGAATGCTACCGAGCTTAAAGACCCTTACTGCCGGATATGTAAAACTACACCCATTGTAAAAAATTCAGAACATTTCTTTCTTAAGCTAAGTGCTTTCCAGGATAAGCTGGAAAAGTGGGCGGCGAAACAAAAGCAGTGGCGGCCAAACGTTTATGGTTTCACCCAGCGGTACCTAAAGGAAGGTTTACGCGACCGCGCAATAACCAGAGATATCGAATGGGGCATACCCGTGCCGGTCAAAGGTTTTGAGAACAAAAGGCTTTACGTGTGGTTCGAGGCGGTTATCGGCTACCTCTCCGCGTCTAAAGAATGGGCAGAAAAGAGTGGTGATAAGGATAAATGGCAACCATTCTGGCAGGAAGGGGTTAAGAGTTATTATTTCATGGCGAAGGACAACATCCCTTTCCATACCCTCATCTGGCCAGCCATGTTAATGGGCTATGAAGGGCTTGCCCTGCCCTACGATGTGCCCGCCAATGAGTTCCTGACCATTGAAGGAAGAAAAATTTCCAGGAGCCGCAACTGGGCGGTATTTGTGCCGGACTATCTCTCACGATATGACCCCGACCCGCTAAGATATATCCTTTCGATAAATATGCCGGAGACGAGCGACGCCGATTTTTCCTGGCGGGAGTTTGTGCGACGCAACAACGACGAACTGGTGGCAACCTACGGCAACCTGGTAAACCGGGTATTAACATTCACTTATAGAAACTTCGATGGGAAAGTGCCAGAAGCAGGGACTCTGGATACTACCGACAAAAACATCATTAAAGATGCCGATGCCTGCCTGGAAAAGGTCGGAGAAGCGATATCGCGATGCAGTTTTAAGCAGGGTATCCAATCTGCCATGTCGCTGTCACAGCAAGCGAACCGCTATCTCGATGAGAAAGCCCCCTGGAAGAAAATTAAAGAGGATAAACCGGCAGCGGCAACTTCATTGTACGTGGCTATCAACGTTATATCACGATTAAAAACAATGCTGGCGCCTTTTCTACCCTTTAGCTCGCAAAAAGTGCATGAGTACTTGGGATTTGATGGCAAAGTTGAGACATTCGGCTGGCAGCCACAGCCGGTGCCGGCAGGACAGAAACTTAGAGAACCGAAACCCCTCTTTACCAAACTCGATGAAAGCATCATCGAAGAGGAGACCAAACGCATTGGAACTTAAGCAAATTTATGCCCCCATCCAGAAGGATTTGACCAAAGTCAAAGAAACCATTAAATCCATCAGTCGGATAGACTATAAATGGCTTTCCGAGCAGCTAAGCTACATCGTCAGCGAAACAGGCAAGGGCATGCGGCCGGCCTTAACATTGTTCTCCGGCAAATTATTCTCTTACGACCTCGCCACCCTGCTGCCAATGGCAGTTTCGGTGGAGCTGATGCACACGGCGACGCTGGTGCATGATGACGCCATCGATAAAGCGTCGACGCGCCGCGGCAGGACAACCATCAACAGCAAATGGGGCGATGAAATCGCCATACTCATGGGGGACTTTTTATTCGCCAAAGCCGGTGAATTTGTGTCAGATACGCAAAATCCGCGGGTAATCAAGCTCTTTTCCCAGACGCTGGGCATTATTTCCAGTGGGGAGATAGGGCAGTTCCGCGGGGCATATGATTTCCACCAAACTCGCGAAGATTATTTCCGGCGCATCTATAGAAAGACCGGTTCGCTGTTTTCGTTGGCCACGCAGTCAGGGGCAATATTGGGCAAAGCACCGGAGGCAGCGGTATCCGTGATGAAAGAGTACGCCGATAACCTGGGGATAGCTTTTCAAGTAATAGATGATATACTGGACTTCACCAGCACCGAAGCGGCAATGGGCAAGCCGGTAGGGTCCGACCTTACACAGGGGACACTGACGCTGCCAGCGATGCTGGTGATTGAACGAAACCCAAACGACAACCCGGTGAAAAAATTCTTTGAAACCAAAGACAAAAAATACGTAGCGGAAACAATTGATATCGTCAGGAATACGGGTGTTATTGAAGATTGCTATAAAATCGCCGGGGAATATTACGAGAAAGCTTCCCAGAGTCTGAAATCTTTACCTAAGACCGATAGTCGGCAAGCTCTATACGACCTGGCCGATTTTGTGATAAAGCAGGGAACATAAGAAGTAGTTATTAGTGACCTTCCCAAATAGTACCGTCCAGATAGGTCTCTTTTTTAGCGGTGGGAAGCCGGTCTTTAAAAAGGTCGACGGCGTAAGCTACAGCGGCAATACCTTCCGTACGGTGCGCCGCCGCCACCGCCACCACCAGATTAATATCCCCCACCTTCAATTTGCCAATACGGTGATAGATAACCACATTATTCACCGGGTACTTGCGTTTTATTTCTTGAGCGATATTCTCTAATCTCTCGGCGGCTTGGCCATCGGTATCGCTGTATTCAACGGAAAGAACGGCTTTGCCCCGGGAGTTATTGCGGATAAGACCAACATAGGTAGCCACACAGCCGCTTTCAGGGGTTTTAGCCTGGTTAACCACCAACTCCGGTGATATGGGCTTATCCGTAATTTGAATCATGGTATCATCGAACGGCAGAAAAACAAGCTAATCGGTTGGCGCGGGAGTCTGCCTGGGGACAAGGCGGGGTACAGCGGGGGCTTTCTTAGGCTGGAGAACCTGCTCCCCTTCAGCAACCGGCTTGACCGGGGCCGGAATTGTGGTGGCTTTTACGCCCCTCTTGTGTTTGGTCAGGCCGATTTCGCCAAAGACGTTTTCCAGTTCTACACCTTCAAGGGTTTCCTGGGTAATAAGCTTGCCGGCAAGAAGCTTCAACTTACTCTTATTATCAGTCAATATCTTCATCGCTGTCTTATAGGCGTCGGCAATAAGACGGTCAATTTCACGGTCAATCTCCAGGGCGGTACGTTCGCTATAGTCCTTTTGCTCGGAGATTTCACGCCCGAGGAAGACCATCTCCTGCTTATTGCCGAAGGTGCGGGTGCCTAATTTATCACTCATGCCGTAATCCGTCACCATGCGGCGGGCGTAAGCCGTAACCTGCTGAATATCGCTGTGAGCGCCGGTGGTCCTTTCATTAAAGATAAGCTCTTCCGCGGCATGGCCGCCGAGTAAAGTAGCCAGCTTATCTTTAAGTTGCGAGCGGGTCACCAGGTACCTATCCTCCGTCGGCAGCTGCTTGGTATAGCCCAGGGCTATGCCGCGAGCGACGATTGAAATCTTATGCACGGGGTCGGCGTTGGGGAGCATTCTGGCAACCAGAGCATGTCCCGCCTCGTGATAGGCAATGACTTCTTTTTCTTTAGGGCTGATTTTACGGCTTTTGCGTTCCGGTCCGGCAATCACTCTATCGATAGACTCTTCAAAATCATTGGTGTTGATGGTCTTTTTATTGTGCCGGGCAGCCAGGATAGCCGCCTCATTAACCACGTTAGCAAGGTCAGCGCCGCTGAAGCCGACGGTGCCTTTCGCCAGCACCTCAAGGTCGACATCATTATCGAGCGGTTTGCCATTAGAATGCACTTTCAGGATAGCCAACCTGCCAACAATATCCGGCAGGTCCAGCACCACGCGACGGTCGAAACGACCGGGACGCAGCAGGGCGGGGTCGAGGATATCGGGGCGGTTGGTAGCGGCAATAACGATAACACTGGTATTCGTGTCAAAGCCGTCCATTTCCACGAGAATCTGGTTAAGGGTCTGCTCTCTTTCGTCATGGCTGCCACCGAGACCGGTGCCGCGCTGGCGGCCAACCGCATCTATTTCATCAATAAAGATAATACAGGGGGTGTTGCGTTTAGCCTGGTCAAAGAGGTCGCGAACGCGCGAGGCGCCAACACCGACAAACATTTCGACAAACTCAGAACCGCTAATAGAAAAGAAGGGGACATCAGCTTCACCGGCAACAGCGCGCGCCAGTAAAGTTTTGCCAGTGCCGGGAGGACCAACCAGTAATACGCCTTTGGGTATACGGGCGCCGAGGGACTGGAACTTTTCTTTGGATTTAAGGAACTCAACGACTTCCTGCATATCCTGTTTCGCCTCTTCCGCGCCAGCAACATCGGCAAAGGTAACGGTGGCACGGTTGGCGGGGAAAAGCCTCGCCCGGCTGCGCCCGAAACTCATCGCCTGGTTATTAGCACCGCGCGCCTGACGCAAGATGAGCCAGAACAGGAAAATCAGCAGGATAAACGGCAAGAAGTTAAGAATCAGCGAACCCCAGTTAATCCCCGAAGAACCTTTAATCTCAACAACTACGTTTGCCAGGTTTAAATCTTTAATGTCATAGATAGTGGAGCCAGTTTCTTTAAAAGCCTGGACTTCCTGGCCATTGACGGTAGTAATAATCAGCAAATCGCCGTCAACCGTGATTTTTTGAATTTCGTTGTTCTGCGACATGGCGACAACCTGGCTTAAAGCGACTTCTTCCGGCGAGCTGCCGCCAGGCATCAGGAAAGAAAAAAGAAGCACCGCCGCCACTAAAACGACGATATAAATGATGCTATTACGTTTCCAATTCGATTTCATAACTGGCCTCTATTGATTAATTATACCACAAACAATGTTAATCAATAGTTAAACGTAACGAGCGTGGCACAAGAAACGGCACGCCAACGTGCTGGAATAACCGTTTTTTAGGAGTCAAAAGCGTTATCACTAACGGTTTGCCTAAAAACGAGGCTTTGATATAGGTTCTAACTTGACAAGCAGAAGCTCATTATAGTAAATTTTCAAAGGACTGCGTAAATTTTCCCAATTTTTCAGATTAATAATTACCAAAACAGCAATTCAGCACCCCTGAAAGACACCATATACAGCTAAATATAATCACACATAAAAATCTGGAAGGAGAGTAACTGCAATGGCTGACGCAAAAGTCAAGAAAGTCGACGTAAAGCCAGATAAAACGGTAATTAAAGCTTTAGCCCTAGGCGGCTTGCTGGGGGGCGGGGGCGAGTGCGTCGTTGATGTCAAAGACGGCAAGGCAGTCAGAATCCGGCCGTTCCACTACGACTGGAAGTATGATAATAAAAAATTCAACGCCTGGAAGATGCAGCGGAACGGCAAGACGCTGGAACCGCTGATGAAAGCGCTGCCCGGGACATTTTCGTTGGCTTACAAGAAAAGGACTTACTCTCCAAACCGCATTAAGTATCCACTCATCAGAGTAGATTGGGACCCTAATGGTGAGAGAAATCCGCAGAACCGCGGCAAGAGCAAATACCGCCGGATTTCCTGGGAAGAAGCGACAACGATTGTGGCGAATGAAATTAAGCGAGTGCATAAACAATATGGGCTGTGTTCCATCCTGGTGCAGGGCGACGGGCACGGCGAGTGCAAGACGATTCATACCCCCCACGGCCACCAGGGCCGACTCCTCGATATGATGGGCGGCTTTACCCAACAGGTAAGAAATCCAGATAGCTGGGAAGGCTGGTACTGGGGCTCGAAGCATGTCTGGGGGCAGGGGTTCCAGGGCATGATGTCGCCAGCCGCCAACCTGATTAAAGATATCACGGAAAACTCCGAGATGCTGCTTTTCTGGGGCTGCGACCCGGAAACCACCCCATGGGGCTTCACCGGGCAGTACGCCACCAGAATCTGCTACTTCTGGACACAGGCACGCATCAATCAGGTCTACATCTGCCCCGAGCTTAATTACGGCGCGGCGGTGCACGCGGATAAATGGATACCGGTGCTGCCCAATACTGACGCCGCCCTCCAGCTGGCAATAATCTACGTATGGTTAAAAGAAGGCACCTGGAAGAAAGATTATATCAAAACCCACGCTGTGGGCATGAATTACATCGAGGACTACGTGCTGGGCAAGGAAGACGGTATACCCAAGACGCCGGAATGGGCTTCCAAGAAGTGCGGCGTGCCGGAGTGGACGATTAAAGCGCTGGCGCGAGAGTTCGGCAAGAAAGTAACGTCAATCATGCACTACTTCGGCGGGTCATTCATAAGAGGTCCTTACTCGCATGAGCCCGGCCGGCTTGAGTGCATTTTACTCGGTATGCAAGGACTGGGTGGACCAGGCGTCCACCAGTGCCAATTAACCTACTTCGGGATGCCACGGGCGGAAGGTCTCAAGAGCATCCGCTACTTCAACCCGGCGCTAACCGAACGCCTAAGGATACCCTGCCGAACGACCATCGACGCCTGGGGTAAACAGATAATTCCCAAGACGCTGATTCAAGACGCGATTCTCAAGCCACCCATCACGTTTATCGGCAGCGGCGGGCAGGAATCGCAAACAGAAGACCAGTTTGTTAAATATACCTACCCTATTCCCAAAGAAAAGGGCGGGTCACTGGTACACATGATATGGACGGACACCCCATGCCGCATCACGTGTTGGGGTCACGGCAACTGGACGATTGATGCCTTCCAGCACGAATCGATTGAGTGCGTCGTCGCACAGCATCCCTGGCTGGAAAACGAATGTTTATATGCCGATATCATCCTGCCGGCGAATACCACGCTGGAGGTGGAAGATATCGTCACCAATTCAAGGCAGGGACCACACTTCCAGAGCGTGTGCATACAGGAACAGGCCATTCAGCCCATCGGCGAATCCAGGAGCGACTACGAAATAGTCCTGGCGATTGCCGAGAAACTCGGCATGGGCGAAAGATTTTCCGAAGGTAAAACGACCAGAGACCTACAAAAAGATGTCTTTGATACCATGGAGCTGGGCGCCATGACCACCTGGGAAAATTTCCTGGACAAGAAATACTTTGTCTACCCGGTGGCTAAAGACTGGGAGAGCGACACGCCCGGTTTTAGAAAATTCTATGAAGACCCGACGAAAAACCCCCTGCCCACGCCCACCGGCAAGCTGGAGTTCTATTCAGAGAGGCTGGCGAAATACTTCCCCGATGATAAAGAAAGGCCGCCTCACCCCAAGTGGATCGAGCGGGGCGAGACACACGACGAGCGCATCTCCAGCGAGAGATTCAACATGTTTCAGCTACTCTGCATGTCAAACCACGGCCGATGGCGCACCCATGCCCAAGGCGACGATATCACCTGGACGCGTGAAACCCCGACCTGTAAGGTGCTGGGGGCCGACGGCTATAATTACGAGCCGGTCTGGCTTAACCCGAAGGACGCCGAAAAACGCGGCATCAAAGACGGCGACATCGTTAAAGTGTTTAACGAGAGAGGTATTGTCCTTTGCGGCGCGAGAGTCTGGGAGCGGATGAGCCCCGGCGTAGCCTATATCGACCACGGCGCGCGACACGACCCGATTATCGATAACGTCGACCGCGGCGGCGCCATCAACACCATCTCGCCCAACGGCATCACTTCCAAGAACGCCTGCGGTCAAGCCACCAGCGGCTACCTGGTAGATGTCCAGAAGGTTACCGATAAGGACTACCAGGAATGGCGCGCCAAAGACCCCGAAGCGTTCGACGAGGCTTTTAAGAGAGAATACGACCCGGCATCCGGCCTGCGGTTCAACAGCTGGGTTGAAGGAGGTATGCAATAATGAAGGTCTTTGTTATTGATGTTGGAATCTGTAACGGCTGTTACAGTTGCCAGATTGCCTGCAAGGATGAACATGTGGGCAACGACTGGACACCTATTGCTAAACCCCAGCCGGATACCGGCCAATTCTGGCTGAAGCTAAACGAATATATACGGGGCACAGTGCCCAAAGTGAAGATGCATTATGTTCCGGTACTCTGCATGCATTGTGATAAAGCGCCCTGCATACCTGCTTGCCCAGTCGACGGGGTTATCTATAAGCGCGACGACGGGCTGGTCATCATCGACCCGGTGAAATGCACCGGATGCAAAGCCTGCGTGGACGCCTGCCCTTATGGCGTTATCTTCTTCAACGACAGTCTAAATATCGCCCAGAAATGCACCGGCTGCGCCCACCTGCTGGACGGCGGCGAGTGGAAAGTACCGCGCTGCGCCGACTCCTGCCCCACCGAGGCAATAAAGTTCGGTGACGAATCAGAATTCAAAGACCTGATTGCTAAAGCCGAAGTACTTAAGCCGGAGCTAAAAACCAAGCCGAGGGTGTACTACCTGAATATCCCCAAGAAGTTCATCGCCGGCACGGTTTACGACCCAATTGAGAAAGAGGTGGTCATCGGGGCTACATGTACCCTCACATCCAAAGCAGGCAAGAAAGTTACCGCGACGACAGACGGCTTCGGGGATTTTTGGTTCCAGGGGCTGGCGGACGGCGTTTATAATCTAACGATTGAAGCCAAGGGTTTCGCCGCCAAGAGTTTTGATAAACTAAACACAGAGAAAGATATTAACCTGGGCGACATCCCACTGGACAAAACCAAGAAGAAGTAGTTATTATAAGTGTGCCTTGCTTAGAGGGGGAGCCGAAAGGTTCCCCCTTTTTTTATCTAATACCGGGCTGAACCAGTTCAACTATCAGGCCGGCCGCAGCGAGGTCGAGGTAGACTACGCCACCGCCACCCTTGAATTGGGATGTAAGCAAGATAGTGGAACCCTGGGCGGTGAGGCGTTGAACATCCTCTTGAAGATTATCGACCATGAATCCCAGGTGTTGAATACCTTCTCCTTTTTGAGTGAGAAATTCCTGATGGGGCGATGCTCCGTCAATGGGCTGAATAAGCTCAAGCTCCATGTCGCCGATGTGAGTAATCTGAATAGCCACCCTCTGGCTGGGTACAAAGGGTTTGCCCCGGTAGGTTTCCTGGGCGTCGGGAGGCAGAATCCTGGGTGTAAAAGGGCCTATGCCTAAGGCGGTCAAACGTTCGATAGTCTTGTTCATATCCCTGACCACTAGACCGATATGAGCTAATCTTGTAAAAGTAGCTT
>JBGOXC010000026.1:0-8887 GCA_041478935.1 Dehalococcoidia bacterium | reverse complement strand
GTTTTACCAACTCTACTAATAACATTTCCCTTACTATCTTGCGTAGCTGCCCGGTGGTCGGGGCTAACGCCGTTGGTTCGGCGACCACTATCATGTTCACGCCGTTCGTCATGCTCGGCGTTACTGGTTCTGATGCTCCTATGCAATTTATCCATGAAGACGACCTGATAAATCTTATTGGATTGTTTATTAAAAACAGGAAGGGTGGTATTTATAATGTCGCCGGCGACGGAACACTTAAGTATAGCGAGGTTGCCCGGATGCTGCACAAAAGGCTTCTAAAACTGCCCGGTAAATTATTGGAGTTGGTTGTATCCTTTTCCTGGACAACCCGCTTACAGAGCGCGGCGCCGGCCGGCTGCCTGAAGTTTATTCAATATCCGCCGGTGGTAAGCACGGATAAACTTAAGAGGGAACTGGGATATAAATTTCAATACTCTTCCAGAGAAGCTCTGTCGTGCTTAGCCGCATTAATTTGTAGATAAGAGAAAACAATGTTTAGCTATGATATAAAAAATGTTACAAGTGAAGCCGATATTGATAATACGCTGGCTTTTGCCAGAGTGGTCTTTGCCGATATCCCTTACCTTGACCATCCCGTTTTTTCCAGGGAATACTGGATCGCTCGTATGCCCGATTCAGCCGACTTTATGTTGTATGCGCAACATGACGATGAAATTGTGGGGATGGTGTTTGGGCATGTAGAAAGTAACAATAGCATTACGGTCGGTATGGTGGCATCGGCGGCACATTACCGGCATCAGGGCATCGCATCGTCTCTGCTGAAAGAGTTGGAAAAGCGAGTTCTCGCCAAAGGACATCATTTTATCGTGTTGGGGGCGGCGGAGGCTGCCGAGAGCTTTTATATAAAATGCGGCTATACCCCGAACCTATTCATCCAGGGCAAATGGCCGCTCACGCTGGAAAAACTACGTTCGCTCAATGACCGCTATGACGAGGCATGGAGTACCGACGATGGCACCAACATCAGCCTTTGCCTCCTGACGAAGGTGATTGATAAAGAATTGCAGCAAAAGTATAATCAGGTTTTCCCGGCGTGTTCGACGCAGACATTGTTTACTAAGTTCCTTTAATCATCAACCAACATCGGATACCTAACCGAGGCGTTAAGCCTCGGCTAGGTATCACAATCCTCGTCTCAACCTATTTCTCTTTCTTAACTTCAGTGCCCTCGGCGCCACGTTACTTTTCGAGGCCTAACAATATAAGCCCCTTAACCGCCGATATAAGGGCGATAGGCGCTACTAAAGCCCCGAAATCTATTAATATAAATTTAATCTTGTCCCCGATGTTCCAAACGGTAATAGGAGTGAAGGCTGACGTCATGAGCAGCAAGGCGATGGAGGCCAAAAGCAGGGTTTTTATCTCTTTGGCAGCAATGGCATAGATGAGACCGATAACTAAACCCGCAATTGCCAACAGCATAGCAATCCAACTAGAATCCTTGTACCAGATTCCGCCGATTACCGAGAAAACCAGGCCGAGAATGAACAGACCAAAGGCTATCCATTTCCAGGTATTTTTCATGGTCATATTTGCGTCCTCCGTTTTCATTTGAAAATTTCATATTCGAGAAACTGAATTATCTGCCCATCACACATAGTACGATTTTTTAAACATTCAACCACCTCCTTTACGTCAGCTCCTGTCTCATAAAAAATAACTGCGGTCTCTCTTCAGAAATTGAGCTCGCAGCTATCTAGTCAATTTACAAGTAACCTTCATAAAACCCAGCATAGAAAGCCCGAGCCTCATAAAAGCCACCATTTATTTTTTGTACCTATTTCTTTGTTACTTTTAATTCTCCTTTTCTATTCCTAATTATTGTTATAACACAATTAAGATTTTGTCAAGTAGACTATCTAGCTGTGTATATCACAATATGATATCAGGATATCTGTAAGGTATTACTGGATGGTACTTGGGTGGGGAAAAGGCGGGGTGGTGTTTGGCGGAGATAGGGTATCAATTGTTAGAACTTTCAAAGTAATTTCCAGCCTTGCTAATTAGTAAGTCATCTTTTGGTTTTTTCAAAGTGCCAGCGCTTTGTTGGAAACATATCTCTTGTCCTGTAAGTTGTTGACAACTTAATTAGTATTGTAATATGCTGCTAAGCACACTAATAGGAAGCGGACGATGACCAAACTTGCCTCTATTTTTTTAATTGCGTTTTTAGCTTTATTTCTTCCTGGTTGCCAGAGTACGCCTGGGACACTAAGCACGCCAAATGAACCAAGCAGGATGGCGACCACCGAAGACATGGAGCTTATACCGGCAGGCACTTTTCTCATGGGGCGTGAGGACCGAGAAGGCTGGTCGCCCATGGCTGCCCCGGAAATGTTCAACGACGAATTACCTCCACACGAGGTCTATGTCGACGCTTTTTACATAGATAAATACGAGGTCACCAATCGCCAGTTTAAAGAGTTTGTAGATGCTACCGGATATATAACCGACGCCGAGAGGGATGGCGGTAGTGATGTCATGGTTGCAGCCGAACTGGCCGATACGCCCATTCAGGGGACGGATATCGGCTGGAAGTGGGTAGCGTTAGCCAATTGGCGCGTACCAGAAGGTCCCGGGTCTAGTATCGTAAATATAATGGACCATCCCGTCGTCCATGTAAGCTGGAATGACGCTAATGCTTATGCTAAATGGGTTGGTAAAAGACTGCCCACTGAAGCGGAGTGGGAAAAGGCGGCGCGGGGTGGCGCAGTCACTAACTGGTACTGGGGTGACGCTTTAGACAGTGCTGGCGAATATGCTAATCTCTATGGCGAACACCGCCACGATTTTATTTATCCTGCCGAGGTGCTGGACGGTTATGATAGAACCGCGCCGGTCGGTGTGTTAAAGCCAAATGCTTATGGTCTTTATGATATAGCTGGCAATGTATTCGAGTGGGTGGCTGATTGGTATAAATATGATTATTTTTCCATCAGTCCGCATGATAACCCGAAAGGTCCGTTGACCGGGACTGAAAAGGTGATGAAAGGCGGCAGCTGGTATTTCTGCGAATGCTACTTAAGGCCAGCCAATAGAAACTCTTCAGAAATCCGGCGACACGATAGCGGACTGGGCTTTCGACTTGTGTTGGATATAAAATAACTTACTTCTAATTGGTTTAATGTGTTTTGGTGGAGATAGGGGGATTCGAACCCCCGACTTTCCCGATGTAATCGGGACGCTCTCCCGCTAAAGCTTGATGTTCAGAGTTTTCATCATGTATTGAGGGTTTTTCCACCTTTTTATCTGACGCTCTCTGCGTCTAGCTTCAGGTAGGGTAGGTAGAGTTTCTGTGTAAATAAGTTTCCATGGGCGATAGGCTTTAGTGGAAACATGATTACCGACATTGTGTCTATGCAAGCGGACAAGTACGTTGATAGTCGAACCGATATAAAATCGATCGGATGATTCACTGTAAAGAATATATATAAAAGCTTTCAACACATTTGGTGGAGATAGGGGGATTCGAACCCCCGACCTCCGCGATGCGAACGCGGCGCTCTCCCAGCTGAGCTATATCCCCGTAATGACAAGATTATTATAGCATATCCGGGTTAGCGCTCGATGCGTTTTATTTGATAGCGCAGTTTACCCGCCGGCGCCGTAATTTCTATGGTTTCCCCGTCGCTCCGCCCCAGCAGTGCCTTGCCAAGCGGCGAAGCTATCGATATTTTACCTTTAGCCGGATTAACCTCCCGCGGGTCGACTATTATATAACGGTATTCCTCACCGGTAGCCAAATCGCAGACAAGAATGCTATCCCCGATGCTCGACTTAACGGCTGGCTCTTTCTTTTCCTGGATGATAGTTGCTGCTTTCAGAGCCGCCTCCAGCTCTTTTATCCTGCCTTCAACATGCCCACGCTCTTCCCTGGCGGCGTGAAAAGGGGTGTTTTCCCTGAAGTCTTTATCGGCGGCGGCACGCTGTATCTCCCCCACCAGTTCTCGACTCTTTTTTTTAAGCTTCTCCAGTTCTGCCGCCAGCTCATCGTATCGCTGTTGCGTGAGTTTTACGGCGTCCGGCACATTACGCCCGCTGGGCACGGTTGACGCAGATTTTCCCTTTTTGGTTTTCAAGTGGGTTGCCAGGTTGGTCTGGCTCCATCCCGCTTTCTTGGCATAAGCGAGGAAGGCTCGTAAAATAGTGAACTTTTTTTCGTAGTCGATGTCCGAAACATTTAGCTGTTCTGCATAACTGGCGATGGCTGGCCCGGCCAGCGTAGAGAATGAACTCTCCCAACCGTACCACCGGGCGAATCTATATACCTCCGGCTGGCTGGCGTCCCGGTCTTTAGCTGAAAGCTTGCCCAGGTAAAGCGTTGTCGCCTCGCCCAGGCTGGGAATGTGGTCGGTGCTGTTGGCCATTAATATCTCCCTGAAATTTTCCTCTTCATTCTAAACACAATTAGCTTTAGCGGTCAATCCTGAAAGGCAGCTTAATTACCTTAAGCGACTTGGCAATTATCTGATATTTAAAAAGGCTTATTAAAGTTCTGCTATGCCAATCGAAGGAAAGGTCTTTAGCTTTAAGCAGCGCTTCATCAATGCCGCTGGTTTTAATTATTTTAAACAACCGGTCGATTTGCTGCTCGTCCAGCCGCTCGAAAAAGCGGCGTGCCCAATAACCAGTCATAATCTCCCCACCCAGCTTCCGCCGCCACGCCCGCTGGTACCTGGTTAATCTTTTTGCAGAGAGGTCATTAGCCACCAGCGCCTGATGTAAGATATTCCCCGCTATTTCCGCCCCGATTAATCCGTAGTAAATACCGCCGCCGGTCGTCGGCTTCACCTGCCCCGCCGCGTCCCCGACCGCCACCATGCGTTCGCCGTAGGTGCGCGTCGGTGGCTTCAAGGGGATGCCTCCATAGTTGATTTGGACGTCGGCGGACTCTATTTTACCCTGCTCAGCCAGCTGGTTGAGCCATTTTTTTAGCCGCGGTCCTGACTCGGCACGCGTCAGCAGACCTGCCCTCCCCCTTCCTTTC
Source organism: Dehalococcoidia bacterium (assembly GCA_041478935.1). Taxonomy (GTDB): domain Bacteria; phylum Chloroflexota; class Dehalococcoidia; order Dehalococcoidales; family RBG-16-60-22; genus RBG-13-51-18. The sequence continues at coordinate 3,876 of JBGOXC010000026.1, read as the reverse complement.
CCCGTCGGCACGAGCCAGGCGAAAAACCCGGGCGCTATATTCCCGAAATAAACCTCCACCTCCTCAAATTCTTTCACCGCTACCTCCGCCTGTGCCCCAATGGCAAAGTCTTTATATTCACCCAGCCCCAACCGCCTAATTAGCCCCGGGACAAAGCCGCTGGCAACAACTACCGCCTTCGCAGGAATGTGATATTCCTTATCCCCATCAACTACCGTTACACTGGCGTGGTCGCCACTGATGGCGACGTTTATCACGCGGCTATTGAAGCGATATTCTGCGCCTGCCTGCTGCGTTCGTTCCATCATGGAGATGTCAAAAGCCGACCTATCCAGGATGACGGCCTGTGGTTCCTGGCGGTATGGGTGGAGAGATTCGCCTGATGGAGCAAAAAGCATTGCGCTATTTACTTGCTTCAGGATAACTTTACTATCGATTTTAAAGGTATTGACGCATTCCTGCCCGACGATACCGGTGCAGCAGAGTTTTTGTCCCACGCCTGTGTTCTTTTCTAAGACAAGTACACTACGGCCTTTTTCCGCCAGGCGGCGGGCGGTATGGCTGCCCGTTGGCCCGCCGCCGATTACGATTACATCATACATGCCTGCTCCGCTTAACCTGTATATTGTAAGTCGTTTCTGGAGGAATCTCAAACCTGATAGTTTAAATCAAGGGAATTAGATATATCGTTTACATCATAAAGGTAACCACGAAGAAAATATGCTGTATTTACGGGCGTGCTTGGCTAAATTCTTATAAAGTGATAAAATAGATAGGTTAAGTGCACTAGACTGGAAAATCTGTGGCGCGAAGAAAAGTAAATAAAAAGCGGACTCTCGTAGAAATCCTCGAAAAAAAGAAAGCCATTCTAACCGCTCTGGCAAAAGTCTCCGAAGATAACCTGTTCTTCCAAGCGAGTACTGATGCCTTTAATGGCGTATTTATAGACTCTTATGCCCCGTCCCATTATGATGCGGCGACGCTCGTTAGCGGCAATAAGGTGCTGGCTAGCTAATAGATACTGTAATTCCCCTGGTTGTAGGTGGTTGAACGATAGACCTAATAGAGAAAAGGAGTGAGATAAAAAGTGAGCAGTAAAGACAAAAAAGAGACCAGCGGTAAAGCGAATGAGGAAATCTTAGGGCAAATATCGAGCGAGGCAATCTCCTCGATGATGGAGGAAAACCGTGTTTTCCCCGCACCCCAGGAATTCGCAAAAAACGCCGCGGTGAAGAGTATGGCGGAATATAAGGCGCTCTACAACGAGTCGCTCAAAAACCCGGATAAATTCTGGGGCAAAATGGCGGAGGAACTGGACTGGTACAAGAAATGGGATAAATACGAAATTGCTGATTTTAAAGATAAACCGGAAATAAGGCACTTCGTCGGCGGCAAGATAAATGTCGCCTATAACTGCCTTGATCGCCATCTCAAGTCCGCTCGCAAGAACAAAGCCGCGCTCATCTGGCAGGGCGAGCCGGACGGCGATGTCAGGATATATACCTATCAACAGCTTCACTACGAGGTCTGCAAGTTCGCTAACGTGCTGAAGAAGATTGGCATTAAAAAGGGCGATACTATTTCCATCTACCTGCCCATGATTCCAGAGCTGGCTATCGCCATGCTCGCCTGTGCCCGTATCGGCGCCATCCATAGTGTAGTCTTCGGCGGCTTTAGCGCCGAAGCTCTACGCGACCGGATTCTCGACTGCAAATCCAAGATGCTCATTACAGCGGACGGCTACTGGCGGAACGGCAAGCAGATAAAAAGCAAAGACGGCGCGGATAACGCTGTCACCGCTTGCCCTACTATTAAGAATGTAATCATCGTAAAGAGACTCGGCATCGAAATTAACATGCAGGCAGGCAGAGACTTTTGGTGGCAGGAGTTGATGAGTGCTCCAGATATCAACGACAAGTGCGAGCCGGAGCAGATGGATGCCGATGAAGCCCTTTTCATTCTTTACACCAGCGGCAGTACCGGTAAACCTAAGGGCGTCCTGCATACCCAGGCTGGCTATCTCCTCCACTGTTACTTGACCATGAAATGGATTTTCGATATTAAGGATGAAGATGTCTTCTGGTGCACGGCGGACGTCGGCTGGATTACTGGCCATAGCTATATCGTCTACGGCCCCCTCGCGGCTGGGGCTACCAGTCTCATGTTCGAGAGCGTGCCGACTTACCCCGCGGCGGATAGGTTTTGGCAAATCGTCGAGAAATTCAAGGTAAACATCTTCTATACCGCCCCCACGGTCATCAGAGCTCTGATGCGCGAAGGCGAGGACCCGCCCAATAAACACGACCTTTCCAGCATTAGACTCCTCGGCAGCGTCGGCGAACCCATCAACCCCGAGGCATGGATGTGGTACTACCGCGTTATCGGCAAGAATAAGTGCCCCATCGTGGATACCTGGTGGCAGACGGAAACCGGCGGCATCTTAATTACCCCGATGCCCGGCGCCATGGCGATTAAGCCTGGCTCGGCATCTTTGCCCTTCCCCGGCGTTGAACCCATTATCTTAAACGAAAACGGCACTACGGTCGGCTCGAATGAAGGCGGCTGGCTGTGCATCAAGAAACCCTGGCCCGGCATGATGCGCACCATCTGGGGCGACGCGGCAAGATTCAAGGAAACCTATTTCACCAAGTTCCCCGGTTACTATTGCACCGGTGATGGTGCCCGGCAGGATAAGGATGGCTACTACTGGCTGATGGGCCGTATCGACGACGTTATTAAAGTCTCCGGCCACCGCATCGGCACCGCCGAGGTGGAAAGTGCCCTCGTCTCTCATCCCAGGGTTGCGGAGTCCGCCGTCGTCCCCATGCCCCATTCCCTCAAGGGCGAAGGTATTTACGCCTACGTCACCCTGAAAATGGGTGAAAAAGCAAGCCCGGAGCTGGAAGCTGAATTGAAAGCTCATGTCCGCCAGAAAATCGGTCCCATCGCCACGCCGGATGTCATCCAGTTTGCCGATGGCTTGCCCAAGACCCGCAGCGGCAAGATTATGCGCCGTATCCTGGTAAAAATCGCTGCCGGCAGCACGGATAATCTGGGCGATACTTCTACCCTTGCCGACCCATCGGTGGTGCAAACCCTGCTGGCGGGTAAAAAGTAATTAAATATTAGGGCGAAAGTGGCCGGGGCGGGGTTCCACTCCGGCCATTTAGTATACAAAACTAAATTTTTGGAGGTATTACGTGGCACAAATCTCGACCAAAGAAGAAACGCAATGGGCAAACCCGGGGACTTTAGGGCTGGCGGCGTTTGGCTTTACCACTCTCCTGCTCCAGCTGCACAATCTCGGCTGGATAGACAGCACGATGCCCCTGGTTTACGGCATGTTCTGGGGTGGTTTAGCCCAGGTAATCGCTGGCATAATTGATGGCAAGCGCGGCGATATGTTTGGCTTAACCGCCTTCGTGTCCTACGGGGTATTCTGGATTGGGCTGGCTATAGCCTTTGTTTTTCAGTGGACCGGTGTTGTCACGCCGGATAGTTCCGGCCTGGCTTGGACGATGGTGCTATGGGGTGTCTTTACCTTCTTCATGATGATTGGCACCCTCAAAATGACCTTCGTGCACTTTTTCGTTTTCGCCTCGCTGGTAGTGCTTTTCGCGCTCCTGGCAATCCATTTCTTCGGCGCTATGTCTGCCCTGCCTGCGGGCATCGAGGGGTTATTCTGCGGCGCAGCAGCAGTTTACGGCGCGGCAGCGGTCATCATCAACGGCAAGTTCGGGCGCACCGTCCTCCCGATGGGAAGAGTCTTAAAATAAAAGCCTGAAAAAAGAATAATTAGGCGGCTGGGCAGATAAAAACCCCAGCCGCTTTTTATTTGGTTATTGTATCTTGGTTATTGGTTATTGTATCATGGTG
>JBGOXC010000019.1:0-9552 GCA_041478935.1 Dehalococcoidia bacterium | reverse complement strand
TGGGCATAGGGGGGATACTGGCGGGGCTAAACTGGGTTTTTAATCTCATTCTGCCGCCGTCGGTGACCAACATCCTGCTAATCATCGCTTTGGTAATCATCACCGGCGCAATGCATCTGGACGGGCTATCCGACACCTGCGACGGCATCGCCGGGCACAAAACGGTGGAAGAAAGATGGAAGGTGATGCATGACAGCCGAGTGGGGGCATTCGGGGTGGTAGGCATCGTCCTGATATTATTAGTGCAGTATGTTGCTCTAAACAACGTGCCTTCAGACAAAATGACGGCGGTACTACTTTTTATGCCTGTGGTGAGTCGGTGGGCAATGGTTTACACAATTTTTGCCTTCCCTTATGCCCGCCCGACCGGACTGGGCAAAGCGTATAAAGAAGCGACGGGATGGCTACAGTTGACCATAGCGACAATTATAACCCTGGGGATTGCGGGCGGGCTTTTCCCGCTATTTAACATCAGCGGATTTTTACTGTTCGGCGGAGTATTGATTATCACCACCGGCCTGGCTTTTTACCTAAAATATAAGTTTGCCGGGCTGACGGGGGATACCTATGGGGCGATTAACGAGGCGGCCGAGGTGATGGCACTGCTATTCGTGATTATAATTTTTAAAGCGGCGCCGGGATTAATGTAAAGAGGCAGGGATTTGAAAAGTATTCTTTTAACCGGGGGCGCCCGCAGCGGGAAAAGTAAGATGGCGCAGGAATTGGCGGCTAAAACCGGGGGACTGGTGCTTTTTGTAGCAACCGCCACAGCCGGTGACGACGAAATGCGGCAGCGCATTGAAATACACCGCAAGTCCAGACCACAAGACTGGAGGACGGTGGAGTTAGCGACACACCTCGGCAGCCAGATTATGAAAAATAGCGGCGGGGTAAAAACAGTAATTGTTGATTGCATTACCCTGCTTATCAATAATATCTTTGAACAATGCGGCGAAAACGCCAAGGCAACAGCGGTGGAAAGGATGGTCACGGCGGAGATAAAAGAGCTGATTGAATGCATGAAAAAGTCGCGGGCGAACTTTATTATCGTGACCAACGAGGTGGGGTTGGGGATAGTGCCGGGGGATAAGGTCAGCCGTTTATACCGCGACCTGTTGGGTAAAGCTAATCAGATACTGGCAAAAAGCGTTGACGAGGTGTATTTAATGGTCGCCGGTATAGCCATCCCGGTAAAAAAAGCCTAGTATTGCTCTTTTTGCCTTATTGACAGTTCACACGTAGTAGTGTAAGATAATTATGGATGCCCTAACCGAATAACGATAGGGCAATTTTTTTTCAGAGGTGAGGAAGATGCCGTACTATATGATGTTATCGAAGCTAACCGACCACGGAAGAAAGACGATGATGCGCAATCCCGGCAGACTCTGGGAAGTCAACAAAGAGGTAGAGGAGATGGGGGCCAAGATAATCAGCCAGTATGCGCTGCTAGGCGAATGGGATTTTATCAATATACTGGAAGCTCCCAATAATACCGTCATCGCCAGGGTCGCCTCCTCGCTGGGTTCGCGGGGAACTCTAGAGCCGCAAACCTGCGCCGCTATCACAGTTGAAGACCTGATCAAAGAACTGCAGATGGCTAAAGCCTTAAGCGATAAATAACACTGCGTAAACTTACGCACAGTTACAGCATAAACACTCAATAAAATCACACCCGCGGGGAATTATTAGGATAAGCTCCCGGGTGTGGTGTTGTTTACGGGCGAGGCGAATTATATGCCGGTGAAATCTTTAAAATGGTACCGTCAGCTGACAGAGAAAAAGGGCAGGCTGGAGGCCGGCTGTTTCCTAGTCGAGGGGGAGAAAGCCATCCGGCAGATAGCCGCCAGCCAACCGGACGCGATAACCGAAATTTTATCAGTAGAAGAGCCGCCATCTGTTTGGCATAGTTATGCGATACGTATCATCACCGCCAGCCAATTCCGCTATATCAGCAGCGTACAAACACCGCAAGGAATCATGGCGGTGGTTAAAGCCCCAAAGGATATCTACTCCTCCAGCCTCCCTCAAGATGCGGGGAAGCACATATTACTACTGGAGGATATACAAGACCCCGGCAACGTGGGCACGCTTATCCGTACCGCCGCCGCGCTGGCATACGACGGCATGATCCTAACGGAAAGCTGTTCAGACCCCTTAAGCCCCAAATGCGTGCAGGCGAGCGCCGGAACAATACTGTCTTTATGGCTGCGCAGGACGGCGCAATACATGGAAATCGCGCATTCGCTAAAGCGGGACGGATATAAAATAATCGCCGCCGAGGTGAAAGGCACTGACGAACCAGCGATTTTAACCCGGCAGGAGAAACTAGTATTGGCGCTGGGCAACGAAGCCGCCGGACTATCTAAAGAATTACTGACAATAGCCGACTACCGTGTGCAGATACCCGTTGCACCGGAAAAGGCAGAGAGCTTGAATGTGGCCGCCTGCGGGGCGATACTGATATATTTGAGCAAAAAGTAACTTGTCATGTAAATGACTTCATTGCATTCTATGTAGTTTCCAATTGTTCTTTGATATTAGATTGGGTATTCTGTTATCCTCTATTGAATAATAAGCATATTTTGAAACAAAACTTGCAGTCCTTCTATTAAACCCTCTGACTCTATTTTCGTTCAATGGACTATATTGATACTCCACATATTTAGGATTCCACGTTGCCCATAAAGTTATTTCGCTTGAAATAGGAAACGATAATTCTGATTCAGGTTTACCAATTCCTAAACTTTTGAAATAAAAAACAGGATTATCATTTGTAAGAAAAGGGGTGCCTTTATAAGCTGTTAAAAATATCCATGTCATTTTTGGTACTAAAACGAAAACGCTAGGTAAAGCATCTGGCCTAAGGTTTTGATACCACAATTCTTTCGTAAATTGAGATTCATACTTTTCTTTTAGAGTTTCTAGTTCTTGTAGACGTTTTTGAAACAAATCCTTTTTTGTTGGATAATATTCAATCAATTTCAAGATGTCATTTTTAATATTGATGAAGACTTTTTCTCTAACTTCTGGATAAATTGCTTTTGTTCGCTCTAATCCTGCAGGTACTCGTCTTATCATAACGACAATGTAAGCAGTCAATATTGTTTTATCATCTCTCGTAATTAGTTCGCGATTACGTATCTTTGCAAGCACGTGATTTGCCGGCTCTTCGATATTTCGTGCAAGATTTTCCTCAACACTTTTAGACCACATATTATTTTTTTTAGCGACTTTTTCAATTGGTAACATTGAAATATGTTCACTACCCTTTTCGTATACCCATATACTCGAGGGCGCTGTTTTATCGGAAAAACCTCGAAGGTAATATTGTGGTATATAGTGTTCTCCAATTTTCATTGGTTATTTTCCAATAGGCTGATTTTCAACCTACTTGAAAACGTTTTGTAAAGGTTGAAACGGATAACACTTCTTTGTATCTTTCCACTTAAGTTCTATTTATCCATACCGCGTTTGAGTCCGCGGATATAAGACATCTCGCCGGTGTGCTGGGCGGCGTGGCTAACGAGGATAGAGAACACTACCGCCATTGGCAGAGGCCCAAAGCGCATCTTGATTTGCTTATCAAAATCCGCCGGTTTCAACGTATCCAGATAAGCTAAAGTGGCTTTGCGGACGGCAGCGCCGTAGTCAAGGATAGCCTTAAGTTTGGGCACCTTAAACGCATCCACCTGCTCCACCGTGTAATGGGCGCTGGTTTCGGTAACGGGGAGGTCGAGCTCTTGATACCACTTATCCGTCTCCCAGAGCTCTTTCTTTTCCTGGAGATTGGTCTGGATAAACGAGTCCTCCACTTTATAGATGTGGAAAAGGATTAAACCGATAGGGTTACAGCTGCTTTTAGGCTGCCAGGCAATTTCTTCCTGCGTCAAGGTATCAATCACCCGCTTGATAGCCTGATCGGCGCCATCCAACTGTCCGCGGATAAATTCTTTAACTTCCATTTTTATCTCCTCCTAAAAATTTATTACTAGTGTTGTTTTTGTATTATAGTTAGGAAGACAGGGGGTAGTCAACCGATATATCGAAAAATATCGTTTGGATAGGCAGTATTTGAGTTTGCCAAGTCATCCCGAATACATCGGGACTCCTCGCAATGACACTTCCTACGTTGAACAATTGGGCGGTTAGGTAATAGAATACATTGAAAACAAATTAAAGGATAGGACATGAAATACAACTTCGACCGGGTAATTTCTAGAAAGAACACAAGCTGCGCCAAGTGGGATGCCGTGAAGGCCATCTTCGGGAGTGAGGATGTGATTCCTATGTGGGTGGCGGATATGGACTTCCCCACAGCCCAACCAATAGTAGACGCACTGAAAAAGCGCGCCGAGCATCCCTTTTACGGTTACACCCAGGCGGGGCAAAGCGCCACCCAGGCGGTGGTGGACCGTATGAAACGGAAGTTCAACTGGAAGATAAAGCCGGAATGGGTGGTCTTTACGCCGGGCGTGATTCCCGCGATAAATGCCGCCATAAAATCACTAACGCATCCCGGCGACGAGATAATACTGCAGGAGCCGGTTTATTATCCCTTTTTCTCCTGCGTAAAGTCGAACGGCTGCCAGATTGTCACCGACCAGCTGATGTTTAAAAACGGGCAGTACGAGATGGACTTCGCCGACCTAGAGAACAAGTTTAAACCCCAAGGTGGCATGCACTTCGGGAGCAGCCGTATTCGGGCGATCGTCCTGTGCAATCCGCATAATCCCATCGGGCGAGTGTGGGGACGGGAGGACTTAATTAAGCTGGGGAAAATCGTCATCGGGCATGGGGCAACCATCATCTCCGATGAAATCCATTGTGAGTTGCTTCTCAAAGGCTACAAACATACGCCCTTCGCGTCCGTATCCAAGGAGTTCGAGCAGAACTGCATCGTCTGCATGGCGCCGAGCAAGACTTTTAATCTGGCGGGCTTGAGCGCCTCCTCCATCATCATCCCCAATAAAAAGATGCGCGACGGCTTCCGCGAGGCGGGCATGACGCACGGCATCAACCTCTTCGGGCTTGCCGCGCTGGAGGCGGCCTACCGCAACGGGGACGAATGGCTGGAGCAACTTCTCGACTATTTACAGGGAAACCTGGACTTTATTACGAAATATTTTAAAGAAAGAATCCCCAAAATCAAGGTCGTCCAACTGCAGGGGACATACCTACTCTGGCTGGACTGCCGCGGGCTGGGTATGGACGATAAAACCTTAAGCAACTTCATGAAAGAGCAAGCCAAGGTGGGGCTGGACGACGGCTCCATGTTCGGTTCTGGGGGTTCGGGGTTTGAAAGGATGAACATCGCCTGCCCGCGCTCGATAGTAAAAGACGCCCTGCAGCGTATCGAAAAAGCGGTGAATAACCTAAAGAAAGGATAAACCATGACCAAACTGCCTTACGCCAAAAATATCGTCACCGACACCCGGGAATACACTCCCAAGGAAATAGCCCAGATACAGAAGATGATGAAAAAAAGCCCGATTAAGTCAACCGTCGAGCTGATACGGTTGCTCTGGATGGACGACACTAAAGTTAAAGGCGCCACATTTTATATGGAGTGCATCTGGCTGTGGGGCGGCAAGACAACCTCCGGCACGACGGAAGAGCCTCACCAGCACCCCTTCGACGAGGTCATCGGCTTTATCAGCAGCGACCCGGATAACCCCCGTGAGCTGGACGCGAGGATGGAGATAATCCTCGGGGACGAGACACACTTCCTGACCAAGAGCTGCCTAGTGCACGTGCCGGCGGGGATGAAACACTGCCCGCTGACTTTTCGTGAAGTTAACCGACCAGTCTTTTTCTTTACGCTCATGCCGATAAGCCGATACGGAAGAAAATCAGAAAATCCGGAAGGCAAGAAAGAGCCGGAGATTAAGATACCCGAATTCAAAACACCGCCCAAGGATAAAAACGGATACAGGTACGCCAGGTACATCATCACCGAGCCAAAACGTCACGGACCGCCGCCGAACAAAAACAAACCCGCACCCCCGCCCCCTAAAGCAAAGACCTCCCATATAGTGTCGCTGGACAGCGAGGTATCGCCGGGGGCTTTTTACGTGGACTTCGTCTGGATATGGAGCGGGGATATGACTATGGCGCCAAAGGCACACGCCCACGATTTTGATGAGATGATAGGGTTGGTGAACTGGGCGGATAAAGCTAACCCCCGTACTATTGGAGGCGATGTATCCATAAAAATCGCCGACGGAGAATATAACATCAAACAAAGCTCACTCATATTCGTACCGAAGGGGATAAGCCACTGCCCCATCGAATTCAAGAACATCAAGCGGCCGGTGCTTTGCTTCACCATCGGCAACACAAAAAAATGGGGGCAAAAGGGAAAATAAAAAGTCTTAGCTGCGTTGTTTTACGCCCTTTTTTATCTGGGCGGGGAGAAAAATGTAGATGGAGTTCGGCGAGGCGCTTTTAGATGGGGTGCCAGCGGAACACGCCTTTGGTCCGTCTGATATAGCCCAGACCCGGAAATGGGAAATGACAGGCAAAAATAAAAGTGCCTTCCCGTGCCACTTTAGCGAGGATTTTAGCCCTTGTTTTCACCGCCTCGGCTGGCGCGACATCAAAGGCGGCTAAACAGGCGGGGTCGGTAAACTCACGTTGGGAGTGGATAATATCGCCGATACAAAGCAGCTTTTTCCCCTTGGATGAAATATCTATCATGACATTCCCCGGTGTATGACCGCGAGCGGGTATCATTTTAATACCGGGCAATACCTCATAATCGTCCTTAACGAAAGTAAACCGGTTTTCAAGGGGTAAAAGGTATTGGCGGGCGGGGCTGTAAAACGCATTCTGCATCTCGTTATCACCCGGCGGGGATTTTATATGGTCCCACTCCTTTTGGGTAATGATGTAGCGGGCATTGGGAAAAACCGGTTTTCCTTTTAAATCAAAAGTGCCGCAAACATGGTCGATATGGCCATGGTCAAAGATGATGGTATCGATATCCTCGGGTTTTAACCCTTCCGCCTTCATGTTTTTCAACAGGCGGCCGGCGGTATTAATCCGGAAAGACTCCCCACAGCCATTGTCAATAAACATTTTACGGTCGCCCGCCTCAACGTAAATACAGTTCAAGCCGAATGTTTCCGCGCCCTGCGGATTTTCGTCAACCAGGCAGCCATCGCTGAAAATAGTGCATTTAAATTCTCCAACGGTCAGGTGATAGGCTGTTTCAGACATCGTCGTTTTTCCTTAAAATTATTAATTGGGATATTTAGCCTTTTAGTATAATCCGAGTAAACCTTAAATTTCTTTACTATCTTTAAGAAAGAAATGTCGTGGTGCCGGTTTGCGAAGTATCGTAACCACCAACCCCATTAACTATTTTCTTGAACTCATCGCTACCGATTATGTCCAGCATCGGCTTAAAACGCGGGCTGCGATAATTTGCCATCGGTATCACAAGGTCATAACGCTCCCGGAACATGGGCATAAAATCCAGCCCGCAACTAATAGCCGCGGCTTCAATACCGAGTCCAACATCAGCATCCCCACGGGCGATATGAGAAGCTACCGCCAAGTGAGTAGTAAACTCGGTTTCGTAGCCCTTAATTTCAAGAGGAGATATCCCCTGGCGTTTTAACTGGAGGTCAAGCAGCACACGCGTGCCCGACCCAGCCTGGCGGTTGACAAAAGTAACGTCGGGACGCTTTAAATCTTCAAGCCCCTTTATCTTACGAGGATTGCCCTTATTTACCATCAACCCCTGGATGCGGTAAGAGAGATTAACGATAGCCAGCTCCTTGCCTGGGAGAATCCTTTTTACGTAGGGATAGTTATATTCCCCGGTTTCTTCATCCAGCAGATGCGTGCCAGCCATGTCTGCCCTTGCTTCCTGCAAGGCGATAAGACCACCCAAACTGCCGGCATGGATTACCTCGGTTTCGAGGTTAGCTACTTTCTGCCGGAGTAAGTCAAGGAGGATATTAAGCGCCAGGTCATGGCTGCCGACAATACGAATGATGTTGCTTTCTTTCCGCGCAGCAACTGTTTCCGCAGGCTTATTAAGCTCGGACTGCCTTTCTTCGCGCCACCTTTCCAGGCTCAAATAGAAAGCTGCTTCCAGGTCTTCAGGGCTATAGCCCTGGCTAAGCGATTTGATAATATCGTCATTCATATTTTCCAGCAGCTTTTTTTGCCGGCTTGCCCTGACATCCGACCTAATATCCTGGGGTTTCACGCTGGTGCCGCCGCCGCGACGCGAGACTAAAATCTGTTCCTGTTCCAGCTTAAGGTAAGCCCGGCTCACAGTATTGGGGTTGATATTTAGTAAATGGGATAGCTGCCGGATAGAGGGTAAACGGTCACCGGGCTTTATTTGTTCCATAGCGATAAGCTGACGCAGTTGCTCGGCTATCTGCTGATAAATGGGCGCGGTAGAGTGGTAATCTAATTTTATATCTATTGCTTCCATTTTTACGGCTATCACCGGCATAAACCGGAATATGGGAAGTATACCAGATTCCAGGTACTAAGTAAATTAAAAGAGATAGACGTAAAAAAAGTGCAGCGGGGCTTGACAATAGAACATGTGTTCTATATAATATATATCTGCCGAGACTGATATGAGAATACTTTGCGTGCTGCTACCCCACTTCCCCTGGCGGTGCGAGGTCCGGAGAAATCCGGATATCGCCGACCGGGCGGCTATGGTCGTGCAATCTAAAGACACCGCCAGCTCACAGAAGATGGTGCTGGACTGGTCGCCTGAACTCGCAGGGCTAGCCCATGATATGCCCCTCCAGCAGGCGCTGGCCCGTCATGATAATGCCGAGCTAATCCCGGCGGATATTCCCCATTACCGCTCTGTCTTTAAGGAAATACTGGACGCGCTGGAACAGGTAAGCCCGCTGGTGGAGGGTAACGACCTGGGCTGCGTATACATCGGCGCGGACGGGCTGCAGCTGATTTACCCTAACGACAGCGCCCTGATTAATGCCGCCCGGGAAGTCACGGCGGATTTTATGCCGCAGATGGGGATAGCGGGTAATAAATTCCTGGCGTCGCTGGCGGCGCAGCAAAGCAAAGCGGACGACTGCAAGATTTTTTGGGGCGATGCCGCGGCTTTCCTGAAGGATTTACCCTGCGATGTGCTACCGATATCGTTAAAAAGCAGGGGCAAGCTGCGCGACTTCGGCATCCGCACACTGGGGCAGGTAGCCGCCATGTCCCCCGGCCCATTACAGTCGCAGTTCGGTCCGGAGGGCAAAAGAATCTGGGAGCTGGCGCAGGGCATCGACAATACACCCCTTTACCCCCGCTTTATGGAGGAGATTATCGAGGAGAGCGTCACGCTGCCTTCGGTGACGGTCTCGATGGACGCCATTATAACATCAGCGGAATCAGTATTACTCCATATCCTGCCGGATATCGTCCGCCGGGGATTGGGCATCCGCAATCTTACGCTGTGGACGCGCACCTGGAACGCGGAGCATTGGGAGCGGGATATCAATTTCAAAGAGCCAGCGATGGACACTAAAAGCATCATCTCACGTCTTAAGCGCACCCTGGAGG
>JBGOXC010000034.1:0-8378 GCA_041478935.1 Dehalococcoidia bacterium | reverse complement strand
TTGCCGCTCAAGATTATCCGGGCGTTGGTGGTTAGCGTCTTTGCCAGATAGGGCTGGTTGAACCAGACCACGCGGATATTGCCCGTTTCGTCGCCGACGATTGCCTCGGCGCTGCGGCGTCCGCCCGGCCGGGTCTCCTGCGCCTGCCAGACGTTAGCGATAATGGTCTGCTCCTCTCCCTCGACCAGCTGTGAAATAGTTTTTAGCTTGCTGTAATCGATATGGCGGTGGGGGAAGAAATAAAGCAGGTCACGCACTGTTTTTACGCCCAGCTTGCCGAATCTACTCGCCAGCGTCGTGCTGATACCCTTAACGACCGTTATCGGGGCTTCAAGAGATACCTGACTAGTCGAAGTTGCCGAAGGCGGTTTTGGGGCACTTTTTTTCTTAATTGGAGTTGGTTTTTTAGAAGGTGGGGGAACGTTATCTTTGCTCTCTAAATCCACTAAAAACTGCAGGACATCCTCTGCCCAGGCGGCTCGCTGCTCGGTGGACATGGCGTTGTAGCCCGCTTTGAAAAGCCTTCGGAAACGCCCCAGCCAGCGGGGACTCTTTACCGCCTCAACGGCGCCGGCGGACCAGTTATAGATAAACCTATCCAGCCCGCCGAAAACAGCGGTATCGTTATAGCCGAGTTTTTTCTCGAGGTCGAGGACTTTACGCAAAGATTCGGCGTTCATCTATAATGCATCCCTGCCACATTATAGACAAAAACCGGGGAGAAAAGCACGGCTAATGATAATTATTTATCGCCCAGCACCGCTACGAGGAGCAGCCCTGGCCCCGTGTGTGTGCCGATAACCGGCGAGGTGTGGGTTTTTAAAATACGGTCTACCGGATAGATAGCACCGAGGCGCTTGATAAGAAAAGCGCTATCTTCGGGGCAGGCGGCGTCTTCTACCGCCAACCCTTCAATTTTTTTATAACTAGCCACAAAATCATAAAGGGTATCAATCGCTTTAGCCCTGGAACGCGCCCGGCCGGCGGGCTCTACCTTACCATCTCTGAGCGTAATAATGGGGTTGACCTTAAGCATCGACCCCAGTAGCGCCTGCGCTCGCCCGATACGCCCGCCTCGTTGTAGGTATTCCAGCGTGTCAAAAGCGGCACGCATATCAACGCGGCGAAGGGTACTTTTCATTATCTCCAGTATCTCATCCATTTTAGCCCCGGCTTTGGCCGCCTGCGCCGCTTTGATAACGGCGAATCCCTGCGACATCACCGCGCAACCCGAATCTATCACCTTGATACGACTGCTATTTTCCATCAAACCGGCGCTCTGTAAAGCCGCATTATAAAGCCCGCTTAGCTTTGAGCTTAACATGATAACCAGGATTTCATCCGTCTCTTCAGTGAGCCTGGCATATGTCCGGGCGAATAAATCCAACGAAGGCACAGCCGTTGTAGGCACAACTTTATTATGTACCAACCGCTCGTAGAATTGTTCGTTGGTGATATCGATGCCGTCACGGTAGGTCTCTTCGCCAAAACGCACCAGCACCGGAATGATGGAAATATCCAGTTCCTTCAGTATTTCCGGAGGGATATCAGCTACACTGTCAGTTACAATCTTTACCGTCATTGTTTCTTTTCAGCTTCCAGAACGGTTAGCGCGAGAGCATTAGGTCCGGAGTAAGTACCGATGACGGGACTGATTATCGAGCGAAAGATATTCTGTTTGGGGAAGAAATCTCCCAGGCGTTCTACCAGTATATCGGCGTCTTCTGTATTGGTGGTATGTTCCACGGCCAGACCTTCTATATTACCCTTATATCCAGCCACAACACTGTAGAGAAAATCAAGTCCTGCCCGCATGGAGCGTACCCTCGTTAGCGGAGCCATCTCGCCATCCTTTACGGTAAGTAACTGCTTGACCGACAGCATGGAACCCAGGAATTCCTTAGCTTTACCGATGCGCCCGCCTTTAGCCAGGTATTTGAGGGTATCAAAATAGGCGATAATATGGGAACGGGAAACAGCCTTGCGGGACATTTCCGCTGCTTTCTCTAGATTTGCCCCAGCTTTAACCGCATTAACGGCAGAGATAACAATCAGACCTTCCGCCATCGCCACAGTTAGCGAGTCGACTATTTCAATACGGCACTTATCTTTTAAATAGTCCTTAGCCTGGGTTGCCGATTGAAATGTGCCGCTTAGCTTACTGGATACAGTAATTACCAGGATTTCATCAGTCTCCTGTGCCAGCTTTTTATAAACCTCGGCGAAATCGTTGGGGGTCGGTTGGGTTGTCGAAGGCAGTTTCGGCTCATTAATCAGCCGGCGGTAAAAATCCTCGCTGGTGATATCAACGCGGTCGCGGTACACTTCTTCGCCGAAGCGCACATACAATGGCACCACGGTAATGCCTAGTTTTGTCGCCAGGTCGCCGGTGATATCGGAGAGAGTATCGGTTACAATTTTTACTGTCATATCTAGGTACCGCCTTTCTATTCGATAGATATTATGTAACTATAATGCGGCTGGCCGCCTTTAATTAATTCAACCTGTAACTTTGGATACTGGCTCGTAATGCTGGCGCTTATCTTTTCCGCCTCGGCAGTTTCAACTTCGGCGCCATAATATATCGTGACGACTTCCGCCTGTTTCATATCCAGCTCAACCAGTATTGTATTAATAACATCCAGGTCCGTATCCCCTGCCGCGATGAGCTCGTCGTCCAGCAAGCCGATAGGCTGCCTTCGCTTTATCTGTAAGCCGTTTATTTTGGTCGCGCGTATCGACCGGGTTACTTCAATGGTCTTTACCGAAGAAAGGGCTTTTTCCATGATTTCCGCATTAGCTTTAAAATCCGCCTCGTAATCGAAAGCCAGCAAAGCCACCACGCCCTGTGGAATCGTCTTCGTGGGCACTACCTTAATTTTCTTCTCGGTTAACGACTGCACCTGGTTAGCGGTCGCAATTATATTTTTGTTATTGGGTAAAATGATGACGTTTTCTGAAGGCACTAAATGCACTGCCTGGAGAATATCTTTGGTGCTGGGGTTCATTGTCTGACCGCCGGGGACAACGGCAACAGCCCCCAGGCTGCCAAAAACCTCCTTCAAGCCATCACCGGAAGCCACGGCGATAACCGCGGTATCCGTGGTAGGCATTCTTTCTTTCTGCATCTCCAGGAAGTCCTGGTGCTGTTCATCCATGTTCCTGATGCTTACCTGGTGCAGCGTGCCCAGTTTAGAAGCAAACTGGACGATCATGCCGGGCTCAAGGGTATGGATATGAATACGTACGGCAGATTCATCACCAACGACAATTAGCGATTCGCCTTTCTTTTCCAGCTTCTTCCTGATTACCTCCGGCTCCATTTCCTCGCCTTTTATCATAAACTCGGTGCAGTAGCCGAATGGTATTTCATCCACTCCAATTGCCTGGGGCAGCGGAACAGTCAATGGCATATCGCTGACAATCATCTGGGGTTTGCGCAGACGCATCGCCTCGGTTTCACCCTTGAGGTAACGCAATGCGCCCTCTAGAATGGTGTAAATCCCCTGCCCGCCAGCATCAACTACACCGGCGTCCTTGAGCACTTTAAGCAGTCGGGGCGTTCTGGCTACGGAATCGCCGGCGGCACATACTACGGCTTCCAGCATTGCCACAACGTCTTTCTCGCCATTATTAGCCTGTGCTTTAGCTTCTGTAGCCGCGTCTTTCATCACGGTCAGCATCGTGCCTTCCACCGGGTTGCTGACGCCTTTATAAGCGACCTCGGACGATTTCTGCAAGGCATCAGCCATCTCGGCTGCTGTAAAGGATTCTTTGCCATCCAACCCCTGCGCCATGCCCCGCCATACTTGCGACAGGATGACACCGCTGTTGCCCCGAGCCCCCATGAGTGCGCCTTTAGCCATGGCATGAGCCACGCCGGAGGCGCTATGGTCGGGCGCGCGGTAGGCTTCTTCCATCGTTGAGCGCATAGTAAGCATCATATTGGTGCCCGTATCCCCGTCGGGCACCGGGAAGACGTTCAGGGCGTCAATATCCGCCGAACTCTTTTCCAGCCAGGCCGTAGCCGCGGAAAACATTTCCCGCAGTTCCTGCCCGGCGATATTACTAACTTTACTCATTTTCCACCATCCTTGTTCAGTTTACGTGGGATTTTGGTCTCCCGACCAAGGACGTATTGCTTGCTAATCTCGTCGCATTATGTTACTATGTATTTGCGGATTTTGCAATACCCCAGGTGATTTTCAAAGGAGAAGTAGGAAATTGAAGTGCGATTTATGTGGCAAAATACCACAATACGGTCATAACGTCAGCCATTCTAAACGTCATACTAACCGGCACTGGACGGCTAATATTCATGCCGCCACTATTATGGTTGACGGCAAGATGAAACACCTTAACCTGTGCACCAGATGTCTGCGCACCCAGAATAAAACAGCTAATGTCTAGACCCTCCTGATAATTTAGTTATATCGCCTAAATTTGAACCCGACCCTAAAACGGTCGGGTTTTTAGTTTATCTTAAGCCAGCTGGCGGCGCCGGCTAATCCATAGGCTCCCCAACAAGCCTCCCACGAAGTAAATCAACATCCCCCACGAAGCCATGCCGATGGTTAGCGGCTGGAATTTCCCTATCACATCCTGCATATGTTCTGCGTTCATGCCCAGCCCCGCCATGAATTGCTGCATAGTCCCGTAAGGCAGGGCGATACTGTCGCCGCCGGCAGACAGTATGAACCAGTAAGGATTGCCGGTATAAGCCAGGATGCTTTCCACGATGCCGCAAATCACCCAGACAAACAGGAGCGTCATCACCGTAGCCCCCATGGAGCCTTTGGATATGGCACTGAATAAAAAGGTGACGGAAAGCACCGCCGCCGCATAGAGCAAACATAAGCCAAACGATTGTAGTGTTTCCAAGGGAACCTGATGATAAATTGCCGCCAGCGCTATGGATATAATGATATAGCTGAAGGCAATCAATAAGGCTACCGCGATAAAACTCGCCAGGTATTTGCCTGTCCAGAGCAAATAGCGCTTAATAGGATTGATAAAAAGCAGGAAGCCGGTCTTGCTTTCATACTCCCCGGCGATGGCGTCCCCGGCGAAAAACACCGCGCCGATGGCCGCCAGGCTCGGCCCGATGGTCAACATCCCGGCCATTGTCATGACGCTGCTGGGATAGCCGTCTCGGAGTATCGGAATCAGGATAAGCACCAGCGCTTCGACCAAAAGCGCAATACCAAGTATCACGTAAAGACGCTTGCGGCGTATATGTTTTAAAAACTCGTATTTAATGACTACGCCCAGTTTTTCAAGGTCACTCAATGTTGCCTCCTGTCAGCTTAAGATAAGCCATCTCGAGCGACTTATATTTCTTCTCTAACGACTTGATGCTATCATAAGCGAGTAATTTGCCGCCGCTGATTAACGCGACTTTATCACAGATTAAAGCCACCTCGGATAGTTGGTGGGAGGCGAAGAAGACGGTTTTCTCCTTGCCGGCGTCCGAGATTATCTCCCGAAATTCCACTAATCCCCTGGGGTCGAGTCCCAGTCCTGGCTCATCCAGGATTAAAATGGGCGGGTCATGCAAGAGCGTTTGTGCCAGCGCCAGGCGCTGCTTCATGCCGCGGGAGAACTTCTCTATCTTCACTTTAGCCCAGTCCCCCAGCTTGACGAGCTCAATGACTTCCATAATCCGTTTATTAAGTTTATCCCCTTTCATGCCGCGTAGCTGACCGAAGTAGCTTAGGTTGTCTACCGGCGTAAGGTAGGAATAAAACTCCGGTGTTTCGATAATCGCGCCGATGCGCGATAAAGCCTCTTCCGGCTGTTCAGTAACATCGATGCCGTCAACGTATGCCTTGCCGGAGGATGGGCGAATAAGACCGCATAATATCTTTAGCGTGGTGCTCTTGCCGGCGCCGTTAGGTCCCAGCAGCCCGACGTTCGCGTTCTTCTCCACCTTCAACGAGAGGTTATCCACCGCCAGGAATTTATTATAATACTTGGTCAGGTTTTCAATTACTATCGTATCACTCATCTTTTCTCTCCAATATAAAATAAAGGGAATAATTTCATTGGGGGGATAAATATATTATACAACAATACGCCGTGCCGCAACCAGTGCCTTGTTTACTTGACCGGGCGCCGTGCCGC
Source organism: Dehalococcoidia bacterium (assembly GCA_041478935.1). Classification (GTDB taxonomy): domain Bacteria; phylum Chloroflexota; class Dehalococcoidia; order Dehalococcoidales; family RBG-16-60-22; genus RBG-13-51-18. The sequence goes on along the minus strand of JBGOXC010000034.1, from coordinate 2,255 downwards.
CGATGACGTCCCTGGCAGCTAAAGCTGACTCAATCGTAATTTTAAGGACGTCAGCTCCAAACAGCGTCGAGAATTTATGATATTCTTTTATGTCAAGTTCGGCGAGGGTTTTGCCCTTTTCAGAAGCATATTTTACCAGCTTGGCGACGATTTCATGGGCGGTGCGGAAGGCGGCGCCTTTTTTAACGAGGTAGTCCGCGACATCTGTGGCCAGAATATAGCCCCGCTCTAAAGCCTTACTGGCGTTGACTTTATTTACTTTAAGAGTCTTAACCATACCCGTAAACACTGCCAGAGTTACATGCAGGGTATCTACTGTATCGAAGAAGCCCTCCTTATCCTCCTGCATATCGCGGTTATAAGCGAGGGGCAGCCCCTTCATCGTCGTGAGCAGTGCCATCAGGTTGCCGTAAACTCTACCCGTCTTGCCGCGGGCAAGCTCGGCCACATCCGGGTTCTTCTTCTGGGGCATGATGCTGCTGCCAGTAGCATAGGCGTCATCCAGCTCAATGAAGCTGAATTCCGCCGATGACCATAAGACTATTTCTTCCGCGAGCCGTGATAGGTGCATCATGGTTATACCGGCGGCGGCTTCGTATTCGATTATAAAATCGCGGTCGGAAACGGCATCCAGGCTGTTGCGGCTTACCTGACTGAAGCCCAGCTCTTTAGCTACAAATTCTCGGTCAATTTTATAGGTAACGCCCGCCAGCGCCCCGCTGCCCAGCGGCATCACGTCCACCCTTTTAAGACAGTTACTAAAACGCTCGTAATCCCGTTGGAGCATCTCAAAATAGGCTAAAAGGTGGTGCGCCAGCAGCACCGGCTGCGCCACCTGCAGATGCGTATAGCCGGGGATAACAACGTCTTTGTTAGCTTCGGCAAGCTCAAACAAGGTTTTCTGAAACGTGCGGATGCCGCTTAAAGTATCGGCAATCGCTTCCTTGGTGAAAAGCCGCATGTCCAAGGCTATTTGGTCGTTGCGGGAGCGGGCGGTATGGAGCTTACGACCCACCTCCCCGACTTTCTCAATCAGGCGCGACTCAACCGCCATGTGGATATCTTCCAGCTCCGGAGTGAACTTAAACTTGCCCTGTTCAATTTCTTTACGGATAAATTCCAGCCCGTTAATGATTTTTTTGGCATCATTTTGGGTAATAATAACCTGCTTGGCAAGCATTTTTACGTGGGCAATGCTGCCGGCGATGTCCTGCCTGTAAAGTCGCTGGTCAAAGGGGAGCGATGTGGTATATTGCACCGCCAGCTTATCCGCCGGCTTACTAAAACGCCCCCTGATATTACTCATTTCTTTTTCCCCTTGGGCTCATCGGGACCTACGATGCTTAAAGGCCCCTCTTTATCCCCCAGGAGTTGTACCTGCGCCTGGGTCTTTACCGGCAAGCCCCAGAGGTGGATAAAGCCCTCGGCAGCTTTCTGGTTAAATTTATCCCCCTTATCATAGGTTGCCAGGCTCAAATTGTAAAGCGACCACGGGGACTTGCGTCCCACGACCGCGGCGTGCCCCTTGAAGAGCTTGACCCTGACCGCGCCGGTGACATAGCGCTGCGAGCTTAAGACATAAGCCGAGAGGTCGCGATTAAGCTGGCTGAACCATAAGCCGTTATATATCAAGTCGGCGCACTCCACCGACACTTTCTGCTTAAAGCGCAGCTGGTCTTTGGACAGCGTCATTGCCTCGAGCGCCTGGTGCGCCTGTATCAGCGTTATCGCCGCCGGCGCCTCGTAAATTTCACGGGTCTTGATACCCACCAGCCGGTTTTCTATGTGGTCGATTCTGCCGATGCCGTGATTGCCGGCGATTTCATTCATCTTTTGAATCAAGGTTATCCCGTCCATCTCCTTGCCGTCGAGCGAAACCGGTACGCCCTTCTCAAACCCGATTTCAATATACTGCGGTTTGGCGGGGGTTTTTTCCGGGTCTTTCGTCCAGGTATAAACATCGGCGGGCGGCTCCACCCAGGGGTCTTCCAGGGCGCCGCACTCTATCGCCCTGCCCCACAGGCATTCGTCAATAGAGTAAGGACTTTTCTTCGTGACGGGGATGGGTATGCCGTGTTCCTGCGCGTACTTAATAGTTTCCTCACGCGTCATGCCCCACTCGCGGGCAGGGGCGATGATTTTCATCTGCGGCGCCAGGGCGTTAATGCCAACCTCGAATCTAACCTGGTCGTTGCCTTTGCCGGTGCAGCCGTGAGCTATTGCCGTCGCCCCTTCCGCCGTCGCCGTGTCCACCA
>JBGOXC010000243.1:0-2505 GCA_041478935.1 Dehalococcoidia bacterium | reverse complement strand
TGCCGGAAACGCTGACCGAGTTGGGGATTCCTTACACCGGCTGTCACACCGATATCCTCAGACTTACACTGGATAAAGCCGGGGTTAAAAAAATCCTCAAGGAAGCCGGTATACCCACTCCGGACTTCCAGGTAATCAGTCCGGAAACGTTGGATACTTTTAAGCTACAGTTTCCCTGCATCGTTAAGCCGCGTGCCGAGGACGCCAGTCATGGTATTACAGCAGACAGTCTGGTGCGAGAAATTACCGCGCTGGAGAGACAGGTCCGAGTTATTACCGAATCTTATCACAGCGGCGCCCTGGTGGAGAATTTTCTTGGCGGGCGTGAGTTCAACGCTACGGTGATGGGTAATGAAGAATGTGTTGTTTTACCGGTATCGGAAATAGTCTATTTATTAGCGCCGGAAATACCGCGTATTTTAACCTTTGAAGCCAAGTGGGAACCAGGCAGCCCGTATTTTAAGGGCACCAATGTTGACTGCCCAGCTAAGGTTACTGCCTCGGAGCAAGCGGACATTGCCAATACCGCCAAGGCGGCTTTCAAGTTGATAGTCGGGCGCGGTTATGCCCGCATGGACATGCGTATGGATGAAGCGGGGAAGTTGAATATTATTGAGGTTAATGCCAACCCCGATATTTCACCAGGTACCGGCGCCGCCCGCCAATCGGCCGCCGCTGGCATGAGTTATGCAGAGTTTATCGGACGGATACTGAATCTCGTACTGGAAAGGGATAAAAATGCCGTTGACAATTCGCCCCATGTCCGCCCAGGACAAGGCGTCATTACTGCCAATACTAAAAAGTACGCCCGAATTTAAGCCCATCGAGGTGGAGGTTGCCGAGGAAGTAATCGATTCCTATCTCGCTCATGGTACGGAGTCGGGCTACCATATTCAGGTAGCCGAAGATGAGGGAAATGTATTGGGGTATGTCTGCTTCGGCGAAACGCCCTGTACTGTCGGCACCTGGGATATCTATTGGATTGCCGTTGACAAAGATAGGAGGGGGCGTAGTATTGGTAAAACCCTTTCCGAGGTGGCAGAAAAAGCGATTAAGGAAGCCGGGGGCAGGTTGATTATTATTGAAACATCTTCAGTGCCGCTGTATGAAAACACCAGGAAATTCTACCTTACTCGCGGTTTTGAAATAATCGCCCGCATCCCCGATTTTTATTCGCTCGGCGATGATAAAATTATCCTGCAAAAAAAGCTATAATATTGGTAGCTGGGTTTACGTGCTAGGAGGGGATGAGATAAAGTGACCGACTATTTACATGACTTTGTCATGACCTTTGTGCCGCTCTTCATAGTTATCGATGCCTTTGGCAATCTCCCCTTCCTCCTCATGGCAGGCGAAGGCCTAGAAAACCGACAGAAAACCAAGATAGTCAACTATGCTATCTTAACCGCAACCATCGTTGGTCTGGTTTTCCTTTTCCTGGGTCAGTTTATCCTGAATGTTTTGAACATCGATGTCCAGGAGTTTGCTATCGCCGGTGGTATTGTTCTTTTAGTGCTTTCTATTAAATATATGATGACCGGCCATATGATTTCCGTCGTTAAAGAAGAACTGGTGGCGGTCGTGCCCATCGGCACCCCTTTAACCGTCGGTCCGGCAACCATCGCCACTTTGCTGTTACTGGCCGGGCAGTTTCCACTCTATATGGTGCTGGTATCCTTCGCGCTGAATATGGTGATAACCTGGGTCATCTTCTTCTTGAGTCAAAAGATAGCCCGCTTTCTGGGGCATGGTGGAATCACAGCTATTTCCCGGGTATTTAGCTTGATACTGGCAGCCATTGCCGTCAGTATGATTATCGGCGGCTTAAGAGCGCTGGGGATTATTTCAGGTTAGGTATCTTGGAATTGTATGGGACCACCAAAAGTAGGACATGAAGGATTTAGACACTCGAATTGCCCTTTATAAGAGTTATACCAAATTGAGTATTTGTGGCATGCTTTGCAGAAATACAATTCAGACTTGGAGGACTTTTTTAATTTTAAAGATGCCAGAGTACATTCAGCGCAGGTACAATCCGGGGGGTGTTTATTTTTCATGGCGTCGCGCTCGTTTAGAGCTGTTCTTTTTCGACGTACAAGAACAAAATATATGGTAGTACCTGCTACAGCCACAATCGCAATTAGGATATATAATTGAAGATAGTCTGTATTCCACGTGGCAGTGACTGTCTTTGGCGAATCCATAATAACAGGAATATTTGATTGGGTATCATTGACGTCGCCGCTCCATCCGGTGAAAAAATGTCTTATGATGAATCCGGACGACATCTCAATGGATACATTAGCACTTTCACCTTCACTATACCATCCTCCTCCTATCGGATTGCCAAAAGGAGAAGTTAACGTAAGTAGTCTTTCCACATGATAAACCGCAGTATAAGAACCCTTTGAAACATGCAAGGATATCAAATTCTCATAGCCGTCCCAACCAATAAATGTATATTTACTTCCATTACAAGGTCCAACCGTATCAGGGACATCTATT
>JBGOXC010000074.1:0-6093 GCA_041478935.1 Dehalococcoidia bacterium | reverse complement strand
TATTCGTTTACGAAGGTGACCATGGAAATTGTCCAAGCCGAAGAAAAATATATTCCAGAAATCATCGACCTCTGGGCAGAGTTCTCTAAATTCCACGAACCTATTGACCCGCGCTACCCGATGGTAGTTAACGTTCGTGTCGGCTACGAAGAATACCTGCGCAACTTTATGGCGGACAAAGATTCCAGAGTCCTGGTAGCGTTGGACAACTGCAAAGTGATTGGACAAGTTATTGCCCAGATAAGAAAGTCATCGCCGCCTTGGAAGAGAGAACGGTTCGGCTATATCGATGAAATGGCGGTTACCGCCTCCTCTCGCCATAAAGGTGTCGGCAGCCGTCTGCTTAAAGAAATCCTCGATTGGTTCAAATCGGAAAATATCGACATGATTGGGCTGTCGGTAGCCTCGAAAAACAAGGTCGGCTATGCCTTCTGGAAGAAGCACGGCTTTAAGGACTACTTGCACCAACTATACCTAAAACCTTAAATTTTTCTTCACTTCGGTTGAGTCTCTTCGGCAGGTAATGTAAAATATTATCAGTTTTTAGTTTTGTTTTTTGCATCTTTCGTCAATAGAGGAGTTATATGAACCCTATTCCTAAGCGCTACGAAAGCGCTAGCGTAGAACCAAAGTGGCAGCAGTTCTGGGAAGATAACGGTATCTATCATTTTAAACAGGACGATAGCCGTCCAGTCTATTCCGTCGATACCCCGCCCCCTACTGTTTCCGGCGATTTGCACCTGGGGCACTGCTACTCTTACAGCCATCCCGATTTTTATATACGCTTCCAGCGCATGAACGGCAAGAATATCTTTTATCCCATGGGTTGGGACGATAATGGCCTACCCACCGAGCGGCTCGTGGAAGAGCGTATGGGCATCTCGCCGGAGAAAGTTGGACCAGTAGCTTTTATTAAGGCTGTCAACGAGATGAGCCAGCAATTAGAAAAGAACTACGAATGGCTCTGGCGGCGTATCGGCTTGAGTGTGGACTGGCGTTATACCTATACCACCATCGGCGACTCTGCCCGTAAGGTAGCGCAATACTCATTCATTGACCTGTACAAGCAAGGCAGAGTTTACCGCGCATCGTCGCCGACCATCTGGTGCCCCACCTGTAAAACTGCCCTAGCGCAGGCAGAAGTCACTGACTTCCAGCGTGAAACCAATTTCATTACTATTGCTTTTACCTTGAGCGACGGGCAGGTACTGCCAATCTCTACTACACGTCCAGAGTTACTGCCAGCCTGCGTCGCCGTCTTCGTTAACCCCACCGATAAGCGTCACAGCCACCTTATCGGCAAGAAAGCCATTACACCGGTATTCAAAAAAGAAGTGCCGATTCTAGGCGACCTCAAAGCCGACCCGGAAAAAGGCACCGGCATCGTGATGTGCTGTACCTTCGGCGATACGACGGATATTAAGTGGTGGCGCGAGTATAAACTGCCGCTGATTAGCGTTATTGACCACGCCGGACATTTAAACGAGGCAGGCAGCTTTCTCTCCGGTATGAATATTAAAGAAGCCCGCAAACGCATTATTGAAGAACTAACTAAGAGCAATTTGGTGCTGGATAAAAAAGTCACCAGCCAGACGGTTAGTATGCACGACCGCTGCGATACACCTATTGAATATATTGAAACAAAACAATGGTTCATCAAAGTACTCGACCAGAAAGAAAGACTCTTAAAAGCCGGCAGCCAAATCAAGTGGCACCCGCCGCATATGCACGCCCGCTATGAGGACTGGGTAAAAAACTTAGAATGGGACTGGTGTATCTCGCGCCAGCGTTATTATGGTGTGCCCTTCCCAGTGTGGTACTGCACGAAGTGTGATTCGGTTCATCTGGCAGATATATCGGAGCTGCCTGTCGACCCGCGTACCAGTAAACCATCAAAGCCATGTTCCTGTGGCAGCAAGGATTTTACGCCAGAGACCAGTCTATTGGATACCTGGGGCACCTCTTCTATGAGTCCGCAGATTGCCGGTCGTTGGTTAGACGAACCAGCCCTTTTTAAAAAGGTATTCCCTGTGTCCATCCGTCCTCAAGCGCACGATATTATCCGCACCTGGGCTTTTTATACAATCGTTAAGTCGCTCTACCATGAAAATAAAGTGCCGTGGTCGGATATCGCTATCTCTGGTCACGGGCTTTCATCAGAGGGACATAAAGTAAGCAAGTCCAGGGGTAATGCCTCCGACCCGAAGGAAATGATGGAGGCATATTCTGCCGATGCCGTACGCTACTGGGCGTCGTCTTCCAAGCTTGGCGAAGATTCCATGATAAGCGAAGAAAAAATTGCTTCAGGGCATAAGCTTGTCAACAAGCTCTGGAACGTGACTAGTTTTTCATATCAATTCCTAGAAAATTATTCTTCCCCCACCAAAACACCCGCTTTATTGCCGACGGATAAATGGATACTCTCTAGACTCAACCAGCTGATACCAGAAGTTACTAAAGACTTTGAAGAATATAACCACGCCTCCGCAAAGAACTGTATTGAAGAGTTTTTCTGGGACGTTTTCACAGATAATTACATGGAAATGGTTAAAACCAGACTCTATGATTTTGCGGACGGGTCTCCAGAAAGAGACTCTGCAAGATTTACACTATATACTGTGCTCATGACAATTATTCAACTTTTCGCACCAATAATTCCTTATGTTACTGAGGAGATTTACCAGCAGGTCTTTAAGAAAAATAATACCGCCCTTTCGATACATCTTTCTTCGTGGCCACGTTTGCAGAAAGAGCTTATCGATGATAACGCTGAAGCTATTGGCGATATGCTTATTGAGGTAGCTACAGCCGTTCGACGTTATAAATCTGAGAAGAAAATACCGATGGGCTCGCCGCTAGAGACGCTAAAAATCGCTGTCACTAAAGACGCTAATGCTGAAATTCTCAAGAAGTGCTTGGTGGATATTAAAAGCGTCACCCGCGCCAAGCAGATTAATATTACCATTGCCAAACTCGATACGGCGTTATCAGTTCAAGGAATTTCTTAGTTTGTTTCACCGATTGACGGAGACGGTCCCGTAAGGCATAATGATAACGACTGTGATATTGTGCAGTCAGATATTATTATGTAAAACTATTACGCCCTGTTTTTAAGCTATGGAGAGGTGTCCGAGTGGTTCATGGTGCCGCTCTCGAAAAGCGGTCTTCGCGCAAGCGGAGCGTGGGTTCGAATCCCACCCTCTCCGCCATTTACTCAAACTATAAATTAATGATACAAATCTGCTAAAATAGTATATCCACGGAGAGGTGCTGGAGTGGCCTAACAGGCACGCCTGGAGAGCGTGTGTAGCCGTCAGGCTACCGTGGGTTCGAATCCCACCCTCTCCGCTTTTTCATTTAATCTAATATTCACTTTGTCATCAGGTGAACCCTGTGTTAGAATAAAGTTGCTTTGAATAAAGACATTAAATACTGGGTCGGCTTCAATAATATCCCCGGCATCGGACGGGTCAGACTGGGGCAACTCCAAAGTCATTTCGGCAGCCTGGAAATTGCCTGGAAGGCTCCCCTTGGCGAGCTGAAACGAGCTGGACTGGATAGTCCTGCTCTGCGGGCTATTGACCAATGGCGTGATAAAATAAACCCCGATGCGGAAATAGAAAAGTTAGACCGCTTTCATGTTCAGATACTCACCTGTAATGATGCAGATTATCCTAAACGCCTTAAAGAAATCTATGATTATCCTCCGGTAATTTATCTTAAAGGCTCGCTTCTACCAGAAGATGAATGGTGCTTGGCAGTCGTCGGGACGCGGCGGGCGACGGTTTATGGCAAGCAGGTTACAGAAGAGGTAGTTACCGACCTTGCTCAAAACAAAATAACAATCGTTAGCGGATTAGCCAAAGGCATTGATACTGTTGCTCATCAGAGTGCCTTAGAAGCCGGCGGCAGAACGGTGGCTGTATTCGCTAGCGGATTGGATGTTATTTATCCATCAGAAAACGAAAAACTCGTAAGGAACATCTTGGAGCACGGTGCCATCATCAGTGAATATTCACTCGGTACCAAACCCAAAGCTGAGAATTTCCCGCGGCGCAACCGGATTCTAAGCGGCTTGAGCCTGGGTGTGCTGGTTACCGAAGCAGATGAAGACAGCGGCGCGATGATTACCGCCCGCGATGCATTAGAACAAGATCGAGAGGTCTTTGCCATCCCCGGTAGCATTCTTTCACCTTCCAGTCGGGGCACTAACCGCCTTATCCAGATGGGTGAGGCTAAATTAGTGCGCATCTATACCGATATCCTTGAAGAATTGAATTTGACCGCTGTCGCCAGGCAGATGGAAATGCGCGAGCTATTGCCGGAGACGGAAACAGAGTCGTTGCTTATTAATCAGCTTAGCGCCGAACCTTCTCATATCGACGAGGTATGTCGCAAGAGTGGTCTGCCAGCAGCAACAGTCAGTAGCACGCTGGCGATGATGGAACTTAAAGGATTGGTTAAACAAGTGGGCACGATGAACTACGTGCTATCGCGAGAAATGCGGCAAGAATATAAAGTTAGAGTTGATTGAAAATTATGACAAAGAACCTTGTTATCGTGGAATCACCGGCTAAGACCAGGACGCTTAGCAAGATACTTGGGAAGAACTATAACATCATAGCTTCGCTGGGGCATGTGAGGGACTTGCCCAGAAGTCAAATGGGATTGGATATTGAAAACGGTTTTAAGCCTAAATACGTTGTGCCCAAAGTTAAAACAAAGCTGGTTAATGCAATCAAGCAAGCCACCAAGGATGCCGAAATTGTATATCTTGCCACTGACCCTGACCGTGAAGGTGAAGCAATAGCCTGGCACCTTGCCGAGGTCACCGGGGATAAAGAAAAGTCCTTCCAACGCGTGGTGTTCCGCGAAATAACTGAAGAAGCTGTCAAAGAAGCCTTCCAGCATCCACGCGCTATAGATATGCAACTGGTGGATGCCCAGCAAGCACGACGTATTCTTGATAGATTGGTCGGCTATAAAATTAGTCCCCTGCTCTGGAAAAAGGTTAGAAAACGCCTCTCTGCCGGACGTGTGCAATCGGTAGCTGTTAAGATTATAGTCGATAGAGAACGCGAAATTCAGGCGTTTGTTCCGCAAGAATATTGGATTATTGAGGTTGAACTCACTAAACAGCAGGAACAACCATCATTCCGGGCGACACTAATAGGTTTAATACCTGACAAGAAAATAGATGTTCACTCCGCAGAAGAATCTAAAGCGATTGAGGATACGTTAAAACAGGCGGCTTATGGCGTTCTTAATGTGAGTAGTAAAAACGTAAGCCGTCAACCCGCTCCGCCCTTCACTACCAGCACTCTACAGCAGGAAGCCTGGCGTAAACTCCGCTTCTCGGCCAAACAGACTATGGCGATTGCCCAGCAACTTTACGAAGGTTTACCCATCGGCGACGAAGGAAATGTCGGGCTAATTACCTATATGCGTACTGATTCGACGCATATCGCTCCTTCGGCGCTGGCAGAAACGATAGCATATATTAGAGATACCTACGGCGAAAAATATCTGCCGCCTAAACCTCGTGTTTTTACCGCTCGAGCCAAAGGTGCGCAGGAAGCTCACGAAGCCATCCGCCCTACTTATGTCAGGCGCGAGCCAATAAATATCAAAAAATATCTTAATGGCGCACAATTCCGTCTCTATGACCTCATCTGGAAACGTATGGTAGCCAGCCAGATAGCGGCGGCTATCTTTGAGAACACTACAGTTGATATCACAGCGAAAAATCATCAGGAATATTTATTAAGAACGACAGCGTCGGTCAATACCTTCCCAGGCTTTATAACACTATATAGCGAAGGCAAAGACGAAGCTGAAGAAGAAGGAAAAATTGCACTGCCTAAATTGACCCGGGGCGACATTTTAAACCTGCTGGGTGTCTTTCCTGAACAGCGCTTTACTCAACCCCTATCCCGCTATACCGAAGCCACTTTAGTTAAAACACTTGAACAGTACGGCATTGGGCGCCCCAGTACCTATGCGCCAACGATTTCTACTATCCAGGAACGTGGGTACGTTGAAAAGGATAAAGGAATCTTTAAGCCGACGGAGCTTGGCATGGTGACCAATGAC
>JBGOXC010000177.1:0-3388 GCA_041478935.1 Dehalococcoidia bacterium | reverse complement strand
CAGCTAAGCACTCATACAATTGACATAATAACAGGCTGGTGAGACTTATCTCTCGCCAGCCTGTTTATTTGTGCCCTACTGTCAACTGTGAACTGTGAACTAGCTCTTATACAAATACAGCGGTTTTTTGTCTGTAATAACCCTGGTTTGCTGTGCCATCGCCTCGCGGATGTATTTCGGCAGGGCGAACATGCTGAGGTGGGTCTCGCCATCATAAAACCGGAGGCCCTTGAGTCCCCTCTCCTTAATACGTTTATCCACTTCCTCCGCCGTCATCAGGGCGGGGTTATGTTTTAGAGATGCTATGCAAAATCCCCACGGGCCCCCGAAGCAGGGCACGTAGACGGTACATTGCGCCACGATAGGGAAAACGCTTTTCAGCGTATTATTCACCGCGCTGAAATTTAAAAGCTCGGTGAGGTTCGCCGACCCCGCCTGGACGGCGATTAGCCCGTCGTTAGTAAGCCTGTTATAGACAGTTCGATAAAATTCCTGTGTAAAAAGCCTGGCCGCCGGACCCTCTTCTATGGGGTCGGGCAAATCTATTATAACAACGTCAAATTTACCTTTTGAATTTTCTAAATACTTGCGCGCATCAACATGATGAACCGCCGCACGCTTATCTTCAAATGCTTTAGCGGCATGACCCGGCAGGTACTTTTTACATAGAGCGGTAACTTCGTCATCGATGTCTACCATCTCTACTTTCTTAACGGTCTTGTAGCGCAAGACCTCCCGTAAAGTCGCCCCCTCGCCTCCCCCGGCGATAAATACGCTCTCTGGCTTGGGGTGTGCCAGCATCGCCGGCTGCACCAGGCCTTCGTGATAGATAAACTCGTCACGCTCGCTGGACTGTATCTTGTTATCGAGGACGAGGCATATGCCAAGCTTGGGGCTGCGTATTATCTGGGCGGCTTGATATTTAGTATGCCCCTCATACAGCACCTCGTCGATACGGTGCAGTTGTAAAAAATCTTCGTCTATTTTATCTTGGAACCATCTATCTGGGTCTGTATCCATAAAAATCAGTATTCTATACTGTTACCAGAAGCCCTCTCTTAATCTCGGTTAAAGTGTGATTTTTCGACCCCAGTTTCTCGATGAGCACCTGCGCCGCAATTTCGGGATTGACGGATGTACCGCAGGTAAAGACGTCCGCCGCCGCATAACCGTGTTCCGGCCAGGTGTGGATGGAGATGTGGCTCTCGGCGATAACCACCACCCCGCTCACTCCCTGCGGACTGAACCGGTGGAAGGATTCCCCCAGCACTACTGCCCCACAGTCTATCGCGGCTTTCAGCATCACCTCCCGGATAAAGTCCAGGTCGTTCAAAGCCTCCTTATCACAGTCATGCAGCTCTACTAGTATGTGTCTTCCTAGCGCATTCAATCACCTGCCCCCCTTTAAAAAATTTATTCCCGTTTGTTTTAGGCGGTACGGGTTGCCGCGTCAGCTTTTTTAAATATTATATCGTTTTTCCCGCTCCATCAAGGCTTCACCAAATAAAAATTCCCAAGGTAATACAATTACCACCCCAGGAACCTCCCAACCTCCTTGTAAAAAAGGCCGGGGAACACAATTTGATACCGATGTTGCCTAAGCCGGTATGTTTATAAAGCCCCTTTCGCTTTAACCGAATACTTTTAAATCCAGATTCTGTTTCACTGTATCGGCCAGTTTTGCCAATTTCTTTTCCTGGTTTAAAATAGTTTTTCCCAACAGATTATCAATGCGTGAAACAATGTCACTAACGGCTGCCGTAGTAGTAATAATCGGGATGCCGCGGCTCTCCGCCTTGTGGAGAACCCGGTAAGCCGGCGCTTGGCTTACGCCGCTTAAGACGAGGCAGGTTGTGGATGTTTCCAGCGCCGCCAGCTGCATATCCAGCCGTTCCTGCCGGATGACAGCGGCTTTATTTTTCTTCCGCTCGAAGTAGTCCAGCCCGGAGTCCACCACCATCGCCCCCAGCATATAGTTCTCCACCAGCTCACCGGTTTTTTCTTGATGGTTAATGATCTTCCCCCCGATGCCCTCCGCCAGTTCGCCGACCGTTATCGCCAGGAACGTTCGGTTCTCCGGTATTACTCCCAGCACCTTGATGCCCGCCGCCCCGTACTTCTGTGCTGCCTCTTCTTTAACACGCTGCAGCTGACTCTGGGGCACCCGGTTGATAATTACCCCTAAAAAGCTGTTTCCCAAATCCTTGTACGTCCGGGCGGATTTAAACATCCGGCCGCCGTAGGCTTCCACGGCGATGACTTTGGCTTGATTCCCTTTAATTTCCCGGCTGGTCTGGTTGTTAAGGATTGCCTCCGCCAGTATAATATCTTTGCCCTTAGGGAGGTTGGCTTCTTTTCTGACGACCTCCAGTCCAGGTATTTTCTTCATAAAAATAGCGTCGCTGTCATTATCGGCGGACTCCGGTTTGAAATAGCCTACCTTCTTTCCGCTGTTTAACAGGTTAATCGCCAGCCCGGCGCCGATGGCGGTCTTCCCCACTCCATCTTCTGCAGCAACGATATAAATTACACCCAAGCTTAACCCCCGGCTATTTTTATTATAAAATAAACCAATATATTATAATCTTTTAAGCAGACTACGTAAAGAGGTATAATGTATCAATACCCGCTGAAAAACGGCGGGCGGGAATTATGTTTATGAAAGAAATGCTATCGATCGTTATCCCCACCTATAACGAAAAGGATAACATTACCCCCCTCGTCAATGGAATCCAACAGGCACTCACTGGGCACGACTATGAAATCATTATTGTGGACGATGACAGCCAGGACGGCACGGTTGAGATAGTAAATAAACTGGCGTCGCAGTATCCGGTGAAGTTATTCGTCCGCCGTGAAGAAAAAGGACTCTCCACCGCCGTCATCCATGGCATTAAGCAGGCGTCCGGCAATATCATTGCCGTGATGGACGCTGATTTACAACATCCCCCAGCAATTCTGCCGAAGCTTCTCAAAGCTATTAAAGATGGCGCGGATATGGCGCTGGCCAGCCGCTATATTAAAGGCGGCGGCTGCCCCAACTGGGGATTGTCTCGCAGAGTTACGTCCAAGGTCGCGCTAAGAATTGCCCATATCTTTCTTCCCTCCTCCCGCCGGGTAAAGGACCCGATGTCCGGCTTCTTTATGTTCCGGCGGGAAAATGTTGACCTTAAACAGCTTAAGCCCGTCGGTTACAAAATAGCCCTGGAAATTATGATTGTCGGTTCTTTTAAAAACGTCGTTGAAGTCCCCTTTATCTTTAAAGAAAGAAGCGCCGGCCAGAGCAAACTCCACCCGCAGCAGCAGATTGAATATCTTTCCCATATCTTGAGTTTGATGTCCCGCACCGGTGAATTCATGAGGTTTATTAAGTTTATCGGCGTCGGAT
>JBGOXC010000210.1:0-2921 GCA_041478935.1 Dehalococcoidia bacterium | reverse complement strand
GCCGGCAGCGCAAACGGTGTTCATGGCAAAATCCGCAACCATGCCGTCGCGGATGAGAATCAGCTTGCTATCCTGTCCGCCGATTTCAATGACCGTGCGAACATCTGGAAAATAGCGCATGGCTGCCACCGCCTGACATGTGATTTCGTTTTTTACGAGGTCGGCACCGACGATAGCTCCTGCCAGGTAGCGGGCGCTGCCAGTAGCAGCTACCCCTTTAATAACGACATTTTTAGGCAACTGGCGGCCGATTTGACCTAGTCCCTGCTGGACGACAGTCACCGGCCTGCCCGCGGCAGGCAGATATAAGTTAGCGATAAGTTCGTCCGATGCATTAAGGACGGCGAACTTGACGGTGACCGAGCCAACATCAATACCAAGATAAGCTTCCATACTACTTATAATGTTAATATTTTTTACAAGAAAATGCTATTTTTAGCTCGGTTAGTGCCTATTTTTTCAAACTCGGCACGGGCGGCGGCGAGAGTTGTCGGGCTCGCCAGGAGGTCGGCGGCGGTCATTGCCATAGCTTTAGCAGCATCGAGGATAGCGTTCAATGCCTTCTTAGTAGCCGCGGCCTTGGCGAATTCGGCGGAATGAATTAAAATATGGGGCGGCGCGATAGCGACCATCGGTTGAATGGTTGGCACCAGCTGGCTGACGTTACCGACATCGGAACTGCCGCTCCATCTTTCGTCCTCGCCAAGAGGGATTGAACGTCCTAGTGACTGCATATTTTTTCGGAAAAGCTTGGCTAGCGAAATATTATTAAGCATGGAAGCATAGCGAACATCCGCCCACTTATATTTCAACTTGGCACCAGTAGCAGTTGCCGCGCCGGTAAAACAGTTGATAACCCTTTCTTTTAAATCATCCAGATAGGCATCGTCCTGGGCACGGACGAGGAAGGTACCGGCGGTATGGGCGGGGACGATATTGGGCGCCTCGCCGCCATCCGTGATGATGCCATGAATGCGGGCTTTTTCTTTAATGTGTTGCCGGAGGGCATCGATAGCGTTGAAAGATAGAATCATAGCTGCCAGGGCGTTAACGCCTAACTCGGGGTCGGCAGCGGCATGGGCAGCCTTACCGAAGAACTCTACATCGAGCGTCTGGCAAGCCAAAGCGTTCAAGACCACTCGGTTGCCTCCCCCGGGGTGAGTTATCATAGCGGCATCTAGCCCGTCAAAGACACCTTTTTCCGCCATGATAGCCTTACCAGCGTCGGTTTCTTCGGCCGGAGTGCCAAAAACAATAACACTCCCACCGAACTCATCTATCGCTAGCTTTGTCCCTACTCCAGCAGCGACAGAACTGGTAGCGATGAGATTATGTCCACAACCATGACCTATCTTGGGGAGGGCATCATATTCAGCGAGGAAGGCGATGACCGGTTGGCCTTTACCGTAAGTACCACGGGAAGCCGTGGGCATGCCAGCGATACCTTTCACTACCGAAAAACCGTTTTCTTTTAAGAAATCCGTCAGCCAGGCCGAAGCGCGGTGCTCTTCCATAGCTATCTCCGGATTATCATGGATTTTCCGACTCAAATCACCGAGCTGAGGAGAAAGCGAGTCTATATGTTTTATAATAGAACTTTTTAACCTATCGATATCCATAATATTCTCCTAAAATTCTCCACGTATTTATTACTGGCTGCGACAGGTTTTATCATAATTAATCATGATACTCTTATTGAAGCCGACTTTGGTAAAATACTTGATATTTTTTTTATCACTCTGGGGCACGACAACACGAATAATGCTAATATCCCTGGATCTAACATATTTCTCCAAGGCCTCAATTAACATCGTGCCAATGCCATGTTTCTGGTAATCGGGGTTAACAGCGATGAGAAAAACAACACCGGTGCCAGTGGTCGGGAAACCCGCGTACTCTAATTTAGCGAGGACAAAACCGACCAAAATACCTTCGTACTCGGCAATAAAGCTTAAATCGAGGGGGCTTTGCAGCTCGGTAACCATAACATCCTTGTCCGGGATGTTAGCCCACCAGATACCCAGAGTGGAGGCAATATCGCTGGAAGTCAGGCGGCGCACTTTTACCGCACTTTTATCAATAACCTTCATGCCAGAACTCCCCCTGCTTTTAAACTTGAATCAAGAGAAGAACATTTCATATTATAATCCAGAATTCAAGGGATTTCTAGAACCCTATTTTCAGAGATACCGAACTTATATACTAAAAGATTAGTTAATATGAAAATATATTTAACTTTATGTTGCATATGGAAAGAATGCGTGCTATAATAATGTAGCCTCGGAGTAGAATAGCTTTGTGGAAAGTGGGTTTAAGTCCCACTTTTTTATTGAATATATAAATTGAAAATATAATCGGAGGTTAGCATCCGAAATGAAGAGCGATTTTTTGCTCGCCATAACGCAGCTGGCGGCAGAAAAAAATCTGCCGAAGGATGTGGTTCTTGGCGCCGTTGAAGCGGCGCTGGTTTCAGCCTATAAGAAGGATAGCTTTTCCTCCAATCAGAATATAGCTGTCAAGATCAACCCCAACACCGGCAAGGTGGAGGTTTGGGCGGAAAAAACAGTGGTGGAGAAGGTTAGTAATCCAGATACCGAGATTACGCTACGGGAAGCGAAAAAACTCAAGAGCGACATTAAGCTCGACGAAACAATTATGATAGAATCTACCCCGGAAAACGCCGGACGCATCGCGGCGCAGACCGCCAAGCAGGTTATCTTGCAACGTCTCCACGAAGCCGAACACAGCGCCATCTTTGAAGAGTACGCAGACAAGGAGGGGGAGGTAGTGAGTGGGGTGGTCCAGCGTTTTGAGGCTGGACAGGCATACATTGAGTTAGGCAGGACCGAAGCTGTGCTGCCGCCAACCGAACAAGTGCGTAGCGAACGCTACCGCGTGGGACAGCACCTTAAAGTAGTATT
>JBGOXC010000101.1:0-5392 GCA_041478935.1 Dehalococcoidia bacterium | reverse complement strand
TGAATGCAGTCACGATGAAATGCCCGCCCAGAACGAGGAAATCGAGCAGGCTGTCGAGGAGGGCATCAAAGTAGATATGAGCTGGGGCCCCAAGGCAATTCTCACTACCGGCGGTAAGGCAGCCAAGGTCAAGGGTGTCGAGTTAAAGCGCTGCGTCACCTGTTATAACGCGGCTGGCCAATTCGCCCCGGTTTACGATGAGAAAAAGACCAAGACAATCGAAGCCGATATGGTTATTACCGCCATCGGCCAGAGAGTGGACCTCTCCTTCATGAAAGAAAGTAAAGTGAAAACCACCAAGAGAGGCACTATCGAGACAGCCGAACGCAGTCTGGCCACTAACGTTAAGGGTGTGTTCGCCGGCGGCGACGTCGCCCGCGGACAGGGCACCATGATTGAGGCTATGGCTGACGGCAGGAAAGTCGCCGTAGTTATCGATTGCTACCTGCGCGGCGTCGACCTGCCACCCGCGCCTCCCGCACCGATTCTAGCTGATGTCACCGATTCCGCTTTCGTGCGCCACTTAAGGGAATACACGAAGGAACCACGGATTAAAGCAGAAGCCACTCCGGCAGCCAGCCGGAAGGGTAACTTCAAAGAGGTCAACCTGGGCTTCAAAGACAAGAAGACCTGCGTTGATGAAGCACGGCGCTGCCTCACCTGCCGCTGCACCGCCGTCATGTATTAAACCGCATACGGCGATAATTCCTTAGACTAGACCAAGGATAAACGGGGAGGGGATGCGAGACACATTCTGTCTCCCCCTCCCCGAGGTTTTTTAAGGAGGTCAACTATGGGCTGGCAAGAGGATTATAAAAAGAAGTTGGTAACTCCAGAGCAGGCTGTCAGCGTTATCAAGTCCGGCGACCGGGTGTGTTTCACACAGGGTAACGAGCCTCTGGCATTAGGGATGGCGCTGGCGGGGCGATTGGGGGAAATAGAGAATGTTTTACTCTGCCTGCGGACGCCGGGAAGAGACTTTGGGTGGTACGACCCGGTCTTCGAGATGTCATTCAAAATCGAGGTAGGCTTCCCGCTGCCCATCGTCCGGCAAATCATCGCCGAGAGACGGTGCGACCTGGCGATAGGCGGGTTGGGCTTTATCTTTACCGAAGAGGACAGGGGCCCTGCCGATGTCGTAATGGTTGAACTCTCCCCGCCCGATGACCACGGCTATTGCAGCTTCGGGGCATCCGTCTGGACAAAGAAGACAGAAATCCGCCGCGCCAAGATTGCTATGGCGGAGATTAACAAAAACCTTATCCGCACCTACGGCGATAATTTTATCCATGTTGATGAAATCGATTATTTTGTGGAACATACGCCATCCGGCAAGCAGCCGGGCGGCACCGACCTGCTGGGCAGGAAGAACGTAGAAGCCGGCGAGACGGAAAAAACAATCGCGGGCTATGTTTCCACACTGGTTAAAGACGGCGACACTTTACAGGTAGGTGTGGGCTCAACCAGCGAATGGTGCTGCACCCTCGGCACTTTTGATAAAAAGGTTGACCTCGGCTGGCACTCCGAGACAACGCCGCGGGGCATCATACCATTAATCCGCGCCGGGGTTATCAATGGCAAACGCAAGAATTTCAATCCTAATAAAGCTATCGCTACGGCCTGCGGCGGCGGCTCTAAAGAAGACATGGACTTCGTGACGATGAATCCATGCTTCGAGCTGCATAGCGCCGAATACTGCCTGGACGTGCGCAACATCGCCAAGAACGATAACATGGTGGCGGTCAACAGCGCGGTGAGTGTGGACTTTGCCGGCCAGATTGCCGCCGAATCCATCGGGCCCAGAGTTATCAGCGGGGCGGGCGGACAGACATCTTTCGCCATCGGCTCCTTCCTTTCTAAAGGCGGGCGGAGCATAACCGTCATGTCCTCCACCGCCGGCAGCGGCGATAAACGGGTATCACGCATTACGCCCCTGCTAGTTGAAGGGACGATTGTGACCGTGCCAAGAACCATCAGCGATTACGTTATCACCGAGTATGGTATCGCCCACATTAAGGGCAAGACACAGCGGCAGCGGGCTTTAGAGCTTATCGGTATAGCACACCCGGACTTCCGCGCCGACCTCAAGAAGGAAGCAGAAAAGTTGTATTGGCCTTAGACTTAAAAAGATTAGCATTACCAGAGAGCGGTGCGAAGAACGCCGCTCTCTTTTTTTATCCTAAATCTTGAAAAACCACTCCCTTTGTTGCTACAATACAAAGGCATGCCGAGGTGGCGGAATGGCAGACGCGCTACGTTCAGGGCGTAGTGTTCGCAAGGGCGTGGGAGTTCAAATCTCCCCCTCGGCACCAAAAAAGGAAACGCGCTTGTAGCTCAGTTGGATAGAGCGGAGCCCTGCGGAGGCTCAGGTCGTGGGTTCGAGCCCCGCCAAGCGCGCCACCCGGGCGGTTAGCTCAGTTGGTTAGAGCACCTGCTTTACACGCAGGGGGTCAGAGGTTCGAGTCCTCTACCGCCCACCATAAATTGAAGCTAAAAAGCCCTTATATTAATTACAACATAAGGGCTTTACTGATAAATGGCACTAATCTGGCACTAATAGACTTTAACTTTCGGAAAAACGATATCATCAAACTTGTTAGCGGCGGCTTGTTGAAGTCCAGGTGCTACGTGGCTGTATAAGTCGAGGGTTATGGCTATTCCGGCGTGTCCAAGCCGTTCCTGGACTATCTTAGGGTGAACTCCCTGCTTTAAGAGTAAGCTGGCGTGCGTATGCCGGGCATCGTGTAACCGGATACCTTGCAGACCGCAACGTCTTACCAACTTCATCCAGGCGTGGGTAACAGAGTTTGGTAACAAAGGCGTGCCGTCCCAATGGCTGAATACCAGGTCATTATCCGTAACAAGCGGTAGGTCTAGGGTCTGCCTCATTCTGTTTTGGGCTTCCCAATGTTCTTGAAGTACAGCAACAGTAGACGGCGTTAAGGCTATCAGACGGCGTGATTTTACCGTCTTGGGCTGTTTGAAAGTAACCTTGTTATCGACAAACTGCATACTCCGTGTAACGGATAGCTGGCATAATAGCAGATCAACGTCAGACCAGCGAAGCGCCAAGGCTTCAGCCCTACGGCATCCGGTGAATAGCAGGGTATAAAACAAGCTGTAATATTCGGTATTCCGTGCCATTTTAAGGAACAGGCGCAGGTCTGTTTCGTTCATCGTCTGCATTTCCCGGCGTTGTATTTTGGGCGTGTCTACCGCTTCCGCTACGTTGCGGGATAGCAGACCAACTTTTACGGCGTTTTTGAGTGCTTTATGCAAGGTAACGTGAATTAGCTGGACAGTTCGGTTACTAAGACCCGAGGCTTGCTTTTGGGCATATAGATGCTGTAGGTGTATGGGCTTTAAGTCCACGAGGGCGATATTCGCGAGTGTGGGGAATATATGCTTCGAGCAGATGTAGGCGTATAATTCGTGTGTCTTCGGTGATAGGTTAGGCAGCACATAGTCCAGTAGCCAACCATTCAGATATTCGCCGAGTGTTGCCTTACCAGGCCGAATAAAGATACCTTTATCCAGCTCCGTGAGTAGCTGCCGGAGCCGTTTTTCTGCGTCTTTTTTATTGCCTTTTTTGACGGTCTCATAGTACGCGGTGTATTTACCGGTGACCGTGTCTCTGCCTAGTGGGACCTTAATCCGGTATGAGCTACCACGTTCGATAATTGAGCCTCTCATTTTAACCTCCCTTCAGTATCCGATATAGTATTTCTGACAGCGCTAACAGTGGGCATATAAGAGTTTCTCGTCCCCACCGCTGATAATGACCGTCATCAAACTCTAGGAAATCCGGGCACGTGGCATTCGGCACAATGGCTTCCTGCCATTTGGGAGTGGTTTGCTCATTTCCAACCTTCGCAACTGTGAAAACTAACTCTTTCTATGCACTTCTCTTACCATTGTTACGCTCCCCTTTCTGCTAAAGCCTTTATTCCAATTTAATTCTAAATGTGTTTATCTTGATAATCGGGGTTGTCCGGGGCACAACTTACAGGTATACATGATATGGTCATGGCGTAACAGAATTTCTTGTAAAGATTTATTCAGTTTAGTTTCTAATTTCCTTAGCGTCTCAAAAAGCTTCGCAGTTTGAGAGGCATAGATTTTGGAGATATTGTCAGCCACTTTCTGGTATTCAGTTGGCAGTGTCTCCTTACTACACTGTTCATGATTCAGCTTCTTGAATTGTTGTCCGGCGCTTTCTCGACCACGCACGACATCGGTGGCATTAACAACGAGTACCTGATATTTAAATTGCTTTAGCTCATGACCTGTGGCAATATACAGTTCATACCGCAATTCCTTGTCTTTGCCAGCTATAAGACGCAATATAGGCTCTTCAAAAGAAGCTAACTCTGTGTCTTGAATTACCCAGGATTCTCGGATTTCCTCTCGTAACTTCTTACAGGCTTCCAGATATTGCGATATCTTACTACTGAATATCGAATAGTCTCGCCAAAGGGTCGGAAATGGCAGATGTTCCCTGAGTGAACCAAAGAGCGGATGAGCTTCTACATCACGCATAGGCAACAATGTGCCTTGGTAAACCTCATAAATTTGTGGTGTTACTAAAGTCAATTGCCATTTCTCTATAAGAGTCCGAATTTCAGCAAGATGATTGGCTTTAGCATCCTTCAGAATTTCAAGATTTACATGCAAAGCTCGTTCCTCCTGTTCCGCCAGTCTAAGGTGCCGTCTTAAAGTCCTATTGTCCGTAATGCCAAAGCGCCTTTTTAATTCTGTGTCGGATAGTCCGCTCTCCCTTGCCTCGAATAATTTTGTCCTGTCATAGTAGTTAAATTTTTTACTCATCTTTTAAGACTCCCTAATGTAGATTGTCTGTATCAATACTGTCTCAAATAATGTCATTTCGTGTCATATTTCAACGTTCATTATAATTCAATATGCAATATCGTGTCTTGACATGCACCAATTATTAGGATACACTAGATTAGTATAAATGTCAATAGAAATTGAAAGAAGAAATGAAAATGGGGGATGAAAAGGCAGTTCTGTCGGTAGAAGAAGTGGCAAAAAGACTTGGAATTTGCCAGGCACTAGTATATCGCCAAATCAGAACTGGGATTATTCCAGCCGTGAGAGTTGGGGATAGATACCTTATACCTATAAAAGCCTTTGAAAAGTGGTTATCTGGTGAAAGCCCAGCCCCGGCGCATACCAGCAACGAAGCCAATTCAGAAATGCCAACACCATTATGGCAATGGAGCGGCAAAGGTGGGAGAGATGATAGGAATAATAAATAAACTGGATACTTCGAGATTAACCGTTACGATGTCTTGATTGCGGGGTAGAGTTTACTTTTACTGTTTGGCATGAAAGTGAAGAGAGCATGAATCACTCAAGAAGGCAAGGGAGC
>JBGOXC010000167.1:0-3635 GCA_041478935.1 Dehalococcoidia bacterium | reverse complement strand
GCTGGTAGCGGGGTTATTCGATATGCTTGACGGGGCGTTAGCCCGCACCACCGGTAAGATGACACGCTTCGGGGCGATTTTAGATTCTACCCTCGACCGCGTTTCCGAGGCTATTCTGCTAATAAGCTTGCTCGCGGTTTTTGCCAAGGACGGGCTGGTTACAGAGAGCATCCTTTCGGGGGTGGCGCTGGTAGGGTCGCTGCTGGTGAGCTATATCCGCGCCCGGATGGAGGGGCTAGGCATTGAGTGTAAAGCCGGGCTTTTCACCCGTCCAGAGAGGGTGATTATCCTAGCGTTGGGGTTGATGTTAAGTCAGTACGATAACGCCATGCTCATCACATTATCAGTTCTCACCTTTGTCAGCTGGCTGACCGTCATCGAGAGAATGGTCTATGCTTGGCGAAAGCTTAAGGAATAATGCGAAAAAATCAAGTCAAAGAAGACCCAGTAATCTACAGCTACGAAGACTAAAGAACGGAATAGCTTTGTGCGCCGCAGGCGTACCGCCATTATGACGACTGGCCACTCATAAACACTCTCTACTGCCCTCTAATACGATGGACAAGGTACGTTTGCGATGGTAGAATGTATGGGTTTTGCGTAAGGAGGTAAAATGCCGGTTGTAGCGGTTATTGGAGCCCAATGGGGAGATGAAGGTAAGGGAAAAATCGTGGATATGCTGGCGGAGAAAGCCAGGTATGTGGTACGTTTCTCCGGCGGCGATAACGCCGGTCATACGGTGGTTAATCCTTACGGAGAGTTCAAGTTACGTTTGACGCCTTCGGGAATATTCTTTAAAAACACCACGTCCATCATTGGCAACGGCGTAGTGATTAATCCAGCCGTTTTAAATAACGAGGTGGATGGTCTTAACGCGAGGGGCATCAATACATCAAAACTGCTTATCAGCGACCGAGCTCACCTGATTATGCCCTACCATATCATCATCGAGGGGCTGGAGGAGGATGCGCTGGGCGATAAAGCTATCGGCACCACGCTCAAGGGTATCGGGCCTGCCTTTGTGGATAAGGTGGCGCGGACGGGTATACGGGCTGGCGACTTGTTAGATAAAGCGGTACTGCGTAATAGGTTAACCACAGCGCTAGACGCCAAGAATAAAATGCTAACCAAGGTCTATGGGGCAAAGGCGCTATCATTCGATGAAATATACCAGCAATATTGCCAATACGCCGACCGCTGGGCACCTTACATTTGCGATACCAGTGCGGTGCTGGCAGCGGCGATTGAGCGGAACGAACCGGTGCTGCTGGAGGGGGCGCAAGGCTTTTTGCTCGACCCGGACTTCGGCACCTATCCATTCGGCACATCCTCGTCGCCGACATCGGCTAGCGCCTGCCTAGGTTCAGGTATAGCGCCCAACAAAATAAGTCATATCCTGGGCGTTTTTAAAGCATTTCAGACGCGTGTGGGAGCCGGTCCAATGCCAACGGAGCTGAAGGATGCCACCGGCGACGCTATACGCGAGCGGGGACAGGAATATGGGACAACAACCGGAAGAGCGCGGCGCTGTGGTTGGTTCGACGCTGTAGCAGCGCGTTTGAGCA
Organism: Dehalococcoidia bacterium; assembly: GCA_041478935.1. GTDB lineage: Bacteria > Chloroflexota > Dehalococcoidia > Dehalococcoidales > RBG-16-60-22 > RBG-13-51-18. Next base: position 2,070 of record JBGOXC010000167.1, on the reverse strand, counting down.
CCCGCGTCAACGGCTTTAACTCCATCGTCATTACCCGTATAGACATCCTCGATAATATGCCGCGACTGAAGATATGCACTGGCTATAAAATCGACGGCAAGACAATTGTTGATTTCCCAGCCAGCGTGGCGGTGTTGGCAAAGTGCGAACCGGTTTATGAGGACGCGGCGGGGTGGGAAAAGCCTACCAGTGATATCCGCAAATACAAGGACCTGCCGCCAAACGCCAAACGCTACATCGAACGGCTGGAAGAGCTAATCGGCTGTCCGGTTAGCCTGATTTCTGTGGGGAAACATCGCGAACAGACGATTGTAAGGCAGTCCATTTTCTAGTTCGTCGCGGCGATGTCATCCCAATATGCTATACTAATAACATGCTTTCCATACGGCATGCTCAAGAGAAAGATATCCCCCGCCTACTAGAGCTTTACAGTCAACTGTCATTTAAGCCAGAGGACTACCAATTCCCTTCATTGAAAGACTGCCGCAAGGTATTTAAAGAGCAGTCCAAAGTGCCGGGGTACAGCCTGCTGGTGGCAGAGGAAAATGGAGAGGTTATCGGCACCACAATACTGGCGATACTGCCGGGGATGGCACATGGAACAGCGCCCTTCGCCGTAATCGAGTACGTGGTGGTGGACGATAAAAAGCGCAGTAAGGGTGTCGGCAAGGCTTTAATGGACTACTGCAAAGACATGGCGAAAAAAGCCGGCTGTTATAAGATAATGCTCACCAGCGATAAGCGGCGGGACAGGGCGCATAAGTTTTATCAGTCAGTGGGGTTCGAGGCATCAGCGGAGGGGTTTAGGTTTTACTTCTAGTGCAGGTTTATACATTATTTCCAGTATTGAGTCATATCTGCGCCTATCTTTTTTCAGTGATTCTCTTACAGCCTTATTAATAAGGTCTGATATAGATTTAGAAACGGCGATAGCTTTCAACTGCAGAGCCTTGTGCAAATCAGGGTCTAAATAAACGGTAGTTCTCTTGGTTGGAGTAGTCATAAGTCACCTCCGTGAATTATGACATTATAACATTATAGCGTCATGATGTCAAAAATATACAAATGTTTTGAAAGATCCTCTTGGTTTCCAGACCCTTATACATGCTATACTAAAACTGTATGGATATCCTCACCGGACTTAATCCCGCCCAAAAAGAAGCCGTAGAAGCTATTAATGGGCCGGTGCTTATTTTAGCCGGGCCGGGCAGCGGCAAGACCCGCGTCATTACCCACCGCGTCGCCTATCTTATCAAAGTTGTCGGTGTCAGTCCGCGACGTATCATGGCGGTCACCTTCACCAATAAAGCTGCGAGGGAGATGGAGGAGCGACTCCAAAAGCTGGCGAGCAGCTCAGTGCAAAGCCTCACCCTCGGCACGTTTCACGCCATCTGCGCCCGCATTTTAAGACAGGACGGCCAGGCAATAGGCGTGGATAAGAAATACGTGATTTACGACGACGACGACCAGATAAGCCTGATTAAGCGGAGTCTGCAGGATTTGGCACTCGACCCCAAACAGTTCGCCCCCCGGGCATTACAATCAGTCATCTCCAACGCGAAGAGTCAGGTACTAGGTCCGACCGACCTACGAGGTAAAAGCTACTTCGAGGAGGTGACGCGGCGGGTCTATGAGCGCTACCAGCAACTATTGATGGATAGTTCGGCGTTGGACTTCGACGACCTTTTAATGAAAACGGTGGTGCTTTTCCGCAAAAACCCAGAGGTTTTGGAGAAATACCAGTCGCGCTACATGCACATCCAGGTGGATGAGTTCCAGGACACCAACCTGGTGCAGTACGAATTGGTCAAGCTCCTCACGGGCAAGTACCGCAACATCTGCGTCGTCGGCGACCCCGACCAGTCGATATACTCCTGGCGGGCGGCGGATATCCGCAATATACTGAACTTCGAAAAGGATTTCCCCGATGCTAAAGTCATCCTCCTTGAGCAGAACTACCGCTCCACGCAGACCATTCTCCAGGCTGCCGACAACGTAATTGCCGCCAACCAGCAGCGCAAGGACAAGCGGCTCTGGACGGAGAACGAGGTCGGCGTTCCCATGACGGTT